>NZ_JBCGFQ010000008.1:0-121762 GCF_040984075.1 Pseudomonas sp. I2 | reverse complement strand
GGGTGGGTTCGCTGGTTTCAGCGGGCCGCTGCTGGCCGTTCAGTTGCTGGCGTGCCGCGTCGACGGCACTGAACAGTGCCGACCAGAGCAGTGCCAGGGTCAGGGTGCCGAGCAAGGGCGCGTACGGCAGGGTGTCCATGGGCGGCCGTCAGACGTGCAGGATGAATTCGCGGACCAGCTTGCTGCCGAAATAGGCCAGCATCAGCAGGCAGAAACCGGCAAGCGTCCAGCGGATCGCCTTGTGCCCGCGCCAGCCGAGGCGGGTGCGGCCCCACAGCAGCACGCTGAACACCACCCAGGCGACGCAGGCGAGGGAGGTCTTGTGCACCAGGTGCTGGGCGAACAGGTTGTCGAGGAACAGCCAACCGGAGATCAACGACAGCGAGAGCAGGCACCAGCCGGCCCAGAGGAAGCCGAACAGCAGGCTTTCCATGGTTTGCAAGGGCGGGAAGTTGCGGATCAGCCCGGATGGGTGCTTGTGCTTGAGCTGGTGGTCCTGGAGCAGCAGCAGCAGGGCCTGGAACACCGCGATGGTGAACAGGCCATAGGCGAGGATCGACAACAGGATATGCGCCAGGATGCCGGGTTTCTCGTTGATCAGCGGCACGGTGCCCGCGGGGGCGAACTGGGCCAGCAGGGCGGTGATGGCCCCCAGCGGGAACAGCAGCACCAGCAGGTTCTCGACCGGGATGCGCAGGCAGGCCACGAGGGTCAGTGCGATCACGGCCGCGGCGATCAGGCTGGCGGCGCTGAAGAAGTCGAGGCTCAGGCCCAGCGGGGTGATCAGCTGGAAGAACAGGGCGCCGCTCTGGGCGACCACGGCGAGTGCGCCGAGCAGGCCGAGCAACCGTTTGTCGGCGCGACTGCTCTGGGCCAGGCGGCTGCCCTGGTAGAGGGCGGCGACGATGTACAGCCCGGCGGCGAGCAGGTTGGGGATGAGGCTGGGTGACGAGAGCATAAGTCCAGGTAGGCAAGCCCTAAAGGAACGAAGTGTGGCATAGAACGCGGCAGCCTAGGAAGACCGGGGGCGGCTTCGAGCCACAAGCCCCCAAACGGCAAGCTTGACAGATGAAGGCCTTTCCATCCGCGCGCGAGCAGAAGGGGTGGGGAGAGGGGGGGTGCCCCAATGCCGGCCAGTCCAGTGGTCTTGGGGCGCGAAGCGGCCCAATGAATAATGTTCTGTTCCTAAAAAGCAGAACTCTGCACGCTCTGCTTTTTCTTGCAGCCTGTAGATTGGAGTGTGCTCCCGCCGCGATGGGAGGCACGGCACGAGGTGTGCGCCACCGCCGCTCTCCGTTATAATGCCCGGCTTGCTGTGCCCCACGCGTGCGCATATCCGCCAGGGCGCCTGAACAACCTCGGCTTCACTGGGCCTGAAAGGATCACCATGTTCGAAAACCTGACCGACCGCCTGTCACAGACGCTGCGCCATGTCACCGGCAAGGCCAAGCTGACCGAAGACAACATCAAGGATACGTTGCGCGAAGTGCGCATGGCCCTGCTCGAGGCCGACGTCGCCCTGCCGGTGGTCAAGGATTTCGTCAACAGCGTCAAGGAACGTGCGGTCGGCACCGAGGTGTCGCGCAGCCTGACCCCGGGCCAGGCATTCGTGAAGATCGTCCAGGCCGAGCTGGAAGGCCTGATGGGCGCGGCCAACGAAGACCTGGCGCTCAATGCCGCACCGCCCGCCGTGGTACTGATGGCCGGCCTGCAGGGCGCGGGCAAGACCACCACCGCCGGCAAGCTGGCGCGCTTCCTGAAGGAGCGCAAGAAAAAGAGCGTGATGGTGGTTTCGGCCGACGTCTACCGCCCAGCGGCGATCAAGCAGCTCGAAACCCTCGCCAACGACATCGGCGTGACCTTCTTCCCGTCCGACATCAGCCAGAAGCCGGTGGCCATCGCCGAGGCGGCGATCCGCGAGGCCAAGCTCAAGTTCATCGACGTGGTCATCGTCGATACCGCCGGTCGCCTGCACATCGACGCCGAGATGATGGACGAGATCAAGGCCCTGCACGCCGCGGTCAAGCCGATCGAGACCCTGTTCGTGGTCGACGCCATGACCGGCCAGGATGCCGCCAACACTGCCAAGGCCTTCGGCGACGCCCTGCCGCTGACCGGCGTGGTGCTGACCAAGGTCGACGGCGATGCCCGTGGCGGTGCCGCGCTGTCGGTGCGCGCCATCACCGGCAAGCCGATCAAGTTCATCGGCATGGGCGAGAAGAGCGAGGCCCTGGAGCCGTTCCACCCCGACCGTATCGCCTCGCGCATCCTCGGCATGGGCGATGTGCTCAGCCTGATCGAGCAGGCCGAGCAGACCATCGACAAGGCCAAGGCCGACAAGCTGGCCAAGAAGCTCAAGAAAGGCAAGGGCTTCGACCTCGAGGACTTCCGCGACCAGTTGCAACAGATGAAGAACATGGGCGGCCTGGGTGGCCTGATGGACAAGCTGCCGAGCATCGGCGGGGTCAACCTGTCGCAGATGGGCAACGCCCAGGGCGCGGCCGAGAAGCAGTTCAAGCAGATGGAGGCGATCATCAACTCCATGACCCCGGCCGAGCGCCGCGACCCAGAGATGATCAGCGGCTCGCGCAAGCGCCGCATCGCCCTCGGCTCCGGCACCCAGGTGCAGGACGTCGGCCGGCTGATCAAGCAGCACAAGCAGATGCAGAAGATGATGAAGAAATTCTCCGCCAAGGGCGGCATGGCCAAGATGATGCGTGGCCTGGGCGGGATGCTGCCGGGTGGCGGCATGCCGAAGCTGTAACCGATTTCGAGGTGGCCGCCTTGTCGTGAGGCGGTCGTCCGGAGCCCCGCCTCGGCGGGAATAGCGCCGCAAACAGCGGCTTAACCGGCAGATCTGGACGGTGAGGCGTAGCCTTGCCGAAAAAGGCATTTGCAAATGTCCGTGTATTCCCCGAGAATATGCGGCCTTTTGGGCACCCTGTGCCCATTGGGCATTCAGATTTGCAGCACCGACTATAGGAACGATGTTCACATGGTAACCATCCGTCTTGCCCGTGGCGGCTCCAAGAAGCGCCCTTTCTATCACCTGACCGTGACCAACAGCCGTAACGCCCGTGACGGCCGTTTCGTCGAGCGTATCGGTTTCTTCAACCCGATCGCCTCCGGCGCCGAAGTTCGCCTGTCGGTCAATCAGGAACGTGCCCAGTACTGGCTGAGCCAGGGCGCGCAGCCGTCTGAGCGTGTTGCTCAGCTGCTGAAGGACGCTGCCAAGGCTGCCGCCTGAGCAGTATGAACGCGACGCCAGACAAGGCTGACGACCTCATCGTTGTCGGCAAGATCTTTTCGGTTCACGGCGTTCGCGGCGAGGTGAAGGTGTTTTCCTTTACCGATCCGATTGACAACCTGTTGGATTATCCCCGCTGGACGCTTCGGCACGAAGGCGTGGTAAAGCAGGTCGAGCTGGTCAAGGGCCGCCTTTCCCAGAAGGGGTTGGTGGTGAAGCTCAAGGGCCTCGACGATCGTGACGAAGCACGGCTTCTGAGCGGTTACGAGATCTGCGTACCGCAGAGCCTTTTGCCCAACCTGACCGACGGCGAGTACTACTGGTACCAGCTGGTGGGTCTGAAGGTCGTCAACCAGGACGAACAGCTGTTCGGCAAGGTTGATCACTTGTTGGAGACCGGCGCGAACGATGTATTGGTGGTCCGGCCCTGCGCAGGCAGCCTGGACGATCGCGAGCGCTTGCTGCCCTATACGGCGCAGTGCGTGCTGGCCATCGACCTGGAAGCAGGCGTGATGCGGGTCGAATGGGACGCGGATTTCTGACCGATGGGTAACCTTCGCGTAGAAGTCGTCACGCTGTTCCCCGAGATGTTCTCGGCCATCACGGAGTACGGCATTACCAGCCGCGCGGTGAAACAGGGGTTGCTGCAAGTGACCTGCTGGAATCCGCGGGACTACACCACGGATCGCCACCACACGGTGGATGATCGGCCTTTTGGCGGTGGTCCGGGCATGGTGATGAAGATCAAGCCTCTGGAAGACGCCCTGGCCAGTGCCAGGCAGGCGACCGGGGCTGCGGCGAAGGTGATCTACCTCTCGCCACAAGGCCGCAAGCTGACCCAGCAGGCGGTCAAAGGGCTGGCGCAACAGGAATCGTTGATCCTGATCGCCGGTCGTTATGAAGGCATCGACGAGCGTTTTATCGAGGCTCATGTCGATGAAGAGTGGTCGATTGGCGACTATGTGCTTTCCGGTGGCGAGCTGCCGGCCATGGTGCTGATCGATGCGGTTACGCGGCTGCTGCCCGGAGCTTTAGGGCATGTGGACTCGGCGGAGGAAGACTCCTTCACCGACGGTCTGCTCGATTGCCCGCACTACACCCGACCGGAGGTGTATGCGGATCTGCGCGTTCCCGACGTGTTGCTCAGTGGCAACCATGCACACATCCGGCGTTGGCGGTTGAAGCAGTCCCTTGGTCGGACCTTCGAACGGCGCGCCGATCTTCTGGAAAGTCGCTCGCTTTCTGGAGAAGAGAAGAAGCTGCTCGAGGAATACCTCCGCGAGCGGGACGATAGTTAACGTATCGATGGTGGATCGAGTTATCCGCCTTAGGAGCACAGCATGACCAACAAGATCATCCAGCAGCTCGAAGCCGAGCAGATGAACAAGGAAATCCCGGCCTTCGCCCCGGGCGACACCGTTGTCGTCCAGGTGAAAGTGAAGGAAGGTGAGCGTTCCCGTCTGCAGGCGTTCGAAGGTGTCGTCATCGCCAAGCGCAACCGCGGTCTGAACAGCGCCTTCACCGTGCGCAAGATCTCCAGCGGCGTTGGCGTCGAGCGTACCTTCCAGACCTACAGCCCGCAAATCGACAGCCTGTCCGTGAAACGTCGTGGTGACGTGCGTAAGGCCAAGCTGTACTACCTGCGCGACCTGTCCGGCAAAGCCGCTCGCATCAAGGAAAAACTGTCCTGAGTGCAGTTTGACCGGTGGCCGAGGCCGCCTTGCGAGAGAAAAAGCAGCCTTCGGGCTGCTTTTTTGCGTTTTGTCGAATGATGTACCGGGGCCGCCCCGGCCCCTTGCGATGTGAGTAAGCGATGACCATCACCCGAGACCAGGAAATCCAACGCCGCACCGAACTGTCGGTGACCCGCGTGACCAAGGCTGTCTTCCCCAGCACCACCAATCACCACAACACCCTGTTCGGCGGCACCGCCCTGGCCTGGATGGACGAAGTGTCGTTCATCGCCGCGACCCGTTTCTGTCGCCTGCCGCTGGTGACCGTGTCCACCGACCGCATCGACTTCAAGCACCCGATCCCGGCGGGCTCGATCGTCGAGCTGGTGGGGACCGTGATCAAGGTCGGTACCACCAGCCTGCAGGTGCAGGTGGATGTGTTCGTCGAGAACATGTACCTCGATGGCCGCGAGCGGGCCATTCATGGTGTGTTCAGCTTCGTCGCCATCGACGAGGACAAGCGCCCGGTGCCGGTGTTGCCGCAGGCCTGAGGACGCTCCGGCGCCTGCGCCGGCCTGTTCGCGGGCAAGCCCGCTCTTGCAGGGGGCGAGTCGATCGCAAGTGATGCGGTTTGCAGGGCCATGTGGGCGCGGGCTTGCCCGCGAAAGTGCCAGACCTGACAACCTGTCACCTGCTGTGAAACACTAGGCCCCTCTCAACGCCCAGCAGCCCCGCATGTCCGCTCTCGACCACCCCCTGATCGACCAGTTCCTCGATGCCCTCTGGCTGGAAAAAGGCCTGTCCGACAATACCCGCGCCTCTTACCGCAGCGACCTGGCCCTGTTCAACGGCTGGTTGCAGGAGCACGGCGTGGCCCTGCCGGCGGCGGGCCGCGAGCTGATTCTCGATCACCTCGCCTGGCGCTTCGAGCAAGGCTACAAGCCACGCTCCACGGCGCGTTTTCTCTCTGGCCTGCGCGGCTTCTTCCGCTACCTGCTGCGGGAAAGGCTGATCGACGTCGACCCGACCCTGCAGGTCGAGATGCCGCAGTTGGGCCGCCCGTTGCCCAAGTCCCTGTCCGAAGCCGACGTCGAGGCCCTGCTGCAGGCGCCGGACCTAGGCGAGGCCATCGGCCAGCGCGACCGGGCCATGCTCGAAGTGCTCTATGCCTGCGGCCTGCGGGTGACCGAACTGGTCAGCCTGACCCTGGACCAGGTCAACCTGCGCCAGGGCGTGCTGCGGGTCATGGGCAAGGGCAGCAAGGAGCGCCTGGTGCCGATGGGGGAGGAGGCGGTGCTCTGGCTGGAGCGTTACCAGCGCGATGGGCGTGCCGAGCTGCTCAATGGCCGCCCCAGCGACGTGCTGTTCCCCAGCCAGCGCGGCGAGCAGATGACCCGCCAGACCTTCTGGCACCGTATCAAGCACCATGCCCGGGTCGCTGGCATCGACAAGCCACTGTCGCCGCATACCCTGCGCCATGCCTTCGCCACCCACCTGCTCAATCACGGTGCCGACCTGCGGGTGGTGCAGATGCTGCTGGGCCATAGCGACCTGTCGACCACACAGATCTATACCCACGTGGCCAAGGCGCGCCTGCAGCAACTGCATGCCCAGCACCATCCGCGTGGATGAATGGTTTTCATGTTCCGCCGACCGGTGCCTGCGAACCCCTCCAGTAGCGGCCTGTTGTGGTAGGCTTGGACGGTTTGCACCAAGGGCTGCCCGCTCGCCGCGATTTCCCCCGCGCCCGACGCCCCGCCGGCCCCGTCCGCCTTCAGGAGTTCCCATGCGCGTGACCCAGATTTTCGCCGCCGCCGCCCTGGCGCTGGCCAGTACCTTTGCCGTTGCCGCGACCAGCGACGCCAGTGCCGGCGCCGAGCAGGCGATCCGCAAGACCCTGCAGACCCTCGAGCTGGAAGTGCCGGTCGAGAGCGTCGCCAGCAGCCCGGTCAGCGGCCTCTACGAAGTCAAGCTACAGGGCGGCCGCGTGCTGTACGCCAGTGCCGATGGGCAGTTCGTCATGCAGGGCTACCTGTTCCAGATCCAGGACGGCAAGCCGATCAACCTCACCGAGAAG
The DNA here is from genome assembly GCF_040984075.1 of Pseudomonas sp. I2. Taxonomy (NCBI): domain Bacteria; kingdom Pseudomonadati; phylum Pseudomonadota; class Gammaproteobacteria; order Pseudomonadales; family Pseudomonadaceae; genus Pseudomonas; species Pseudomonas sp. I2. Next base: position 114,765 of record NZ_JBCGFQ010000008.1, on the reverse strand, counting down.
ACCGAGCGCCAAGGCATCGCCAAGCTCATCAACGGCATTCCAGCCGCCGAGATGGTGGTTTATCCTGCCAAGGGCCAGACCAAGTCGCACATCACCGTCTTCACCGATACCACCTGCCCGTATTGCCACAAGCTGCACGCCGAGGTGCCTGAGCTCAACCGCCGCGGTATCGAGGTGCGCTACGTCGCCTTCCCGCGTCAGGGGCTCGGCTCGCCGGGCGACGAGCAACTGCAGGCGGTCTGGTGCTCCAGCGACCGTCGCGCGGCGCTGGACAAGATGATCGAGGGCAAGGAAATCAAGGCCGCCAAGTGCGCCAACCCGGTCGGCAGGCAGTTCCAGCTGGGCCAGTCGATCGGTGTCAACGGCACGCCGGCGATCGTCCTGCAGAGCGGCCAGGTGATTCCGGGCTACCAGCCGGCGCCGCAGGTGGCCAAGCTGGCCCTGGCCAGCGAAGGCAGCGCAGCCAAGTAATTCAATCAGTACGCCGTCACCATGGGGAGACGGCATGTTTCACGGTCGGCGCAGAGGCCGGCCGTTCAATGGGGAGTTCACAGTGAAACCGGTCAAAGTAGGCATCTGTGGGTTGGGGACCGTCGGTGGCGGAACCTTCAATGTACTTCAGCGCAACGCCGAGGAGATCGCCCGCCGTGCCGGGCGCGGTATTGAAGTGGCACAGATCGCCATGCGCTCGCAGAACCCGAACTGCCAGATTACCGGTACCCCCATTACCGCTGATGTGTTCGAGGTCGCGAGCAACCCGGAGATCGACATCGTCATCGAGCTGATCGGCGGCTACACCGTCGCCCGTGACCTGGTGCTCAAGGCCATCGAAAACGGCAAGCACGTGGTCACCGCCAACAAGGCCCTGATCGCCGTGCACGGCAACGAGATCTTCGCCAAGGCCCGCGAGAAGGGCGTCATCGTCGCCTTCGAAGCCGCGGTGGCCGGTGGCATCCCGGTGATCAAGGCGATCCGCGAGGGCCTGTCGGCCAACCGCATCAACTGGCTGGCCGGCATCATCAACGGTACCGGCAACTTCATCCTCACCGAGATGCGCGACAAAGGCCGTGCCTTCCCTGACGTGCTCGCCGAGGCCCAGGCCCTGGGGTACGCCGAGGCTGACCCGACCTTCGACGTCGAGGGCATCGACGCGGCGCACAAGCTGACCATCCTGGCCTCCATCGCCTTCGGCATCCCGCTGCAGTTCGACAAGGCCTACACCGAGGGCATCACCCAGCTGACCACGGCCGACGTCAACTACGCCGAGGCCCTGGGCTACCGCATCAAGCACCTGGGCGTGGCCCGTCGCACCGACGACGGCTTCGAGTTGCGCGTGCACCCGACGCTGATCCCCAGCGACCGTCTGATCGCCAACGTCAACGGTGTGATGAACGCGGTGATGGTCAACGGCGACGCCGCCGGCTCGACCCTGTACTACGGTGCCGGCGCCGGCATGGAGCCGACCGCTTCCTCGGTGGTCGCCGACCTGGTCGACGTGGTCCGCGCCATGACCTCCGACCCGGAGAACCGCGTGCCGCACCTGGCCTTCCAGCCCGATTCACTGTCGGCCCACCCGATCCTGCCGATCGAAGCCTGCGAAAGCGCCTACTACCTGCGCATCCAGGCCAAGGATCATCCGGGCGTGCTGGCCCAGGTGGCGAGCATCCTCTCGGAGCGCGGCATCAACATCGAGTCGATCATGCAGAAGGAAGCCGAGGAGCAGGACGGCCTGGTACCGATGATCCTGCTGACCCATCGCGTGGTCGAGCAGCGTATCGACGACGCCATCGTCGCCCTGGAAGCCCTGCAGGACGTGGTCGGCAAGGTCGTGCGTATTCGCGTCGAACAGCTCAATTAAGCGGCAAGCTTCAAGCAGCGAGCTGCAAGATAAAGGCAGTTCGGCGTTGAGGCTTGGAACAGATGACACATGCGGCAAGGGTGGGGCGCGAGTTACAGGAACGATGCCGATCGGCTTTTTCTTGTAGCGTGCCGCTCGAAGCTTGCCGCTCGAACCAAAGGTTTGCACCCATGCGCTATATCAGTACCCGCGGCCAGGCACCGGCCCTGAACTTCGAAGATGTCCTGCTGGCTGGCCTGGCCAGCGACGGCGGCCTGTACGTGCCGGAAAACCTGCCGCGTTTCACCCAGGAAGAGATCGCCTCCTGGGCCGGCCTGCCGTACCACGAGCTGGCCTTCCGGGTGATGCGCCCGTTCGTCGAAGGCAGCATCGCCGACGCCGACTTCAAGAAGATCCTCGAGGAAACCTACGGCGAGTTCGCCCATGCCGCCGTGGCGCCGCTGCGCCAGCTGGACAGCAACGAGTGGGTCATGGAGCTGTTCCACGGCCCGACCCTGGCGTTCAAGGACTTCGCCCTGCAACTGCTCGGCCGCCTGCTCGACCATGTGCTGGCCAAGCGTGGCGAGCGCGTGGTGATCATCGGTGCCACCAGCGGCGACACCGGTTCGGCCGCCATCGAAGGCTGCCGCCGCTGCGACAACGTCGACATCTTCATCCTGCACCCGCACCAGCGCGTCTCGGAAGTGCAGCGCCGGCAGATGACCACGATCTTCGGCGACAACATCCACAACATCGCCATCGAAGGCAACTTCGACGACTGCCAGGAAATGGTCAAGGCCAGCTTCGCCGACCAGTCGTTCCTCAAGGGCACCCGCCTGGTGGCGGTGAACTCGATCAACTGGGCGCGGATCATGGCCCAGATCGTCTACTACTTCCACGCCGCGCTGCAACTGGGTGGCCCGGCGCGCTCGGTGGCCTTCTCGGTACCGACCGGCAACTTCGGCGACATCTTCGCCGGCTACCTGGCCCGCAACATGGGCCTGCCGATCAGCCAACTGGTAGTGGCGACCAACCGCAACGACATCCTGCACCGCTTCATGAGCGGCAACCAGTACGTCAAGGACACCCTGCACCCGACCCTGTCGCCCTCGATGGACATCATGGTCTCGTCCAACTTCGAGCGCCTGTTGTTCGACCTGCATGGCCGCAGTGGCGCCGCCATCGCCGAGCTGATGGAACGCTTCAAGCAGGGCGGTGGTTTCAGCGTCGAGCAGGACCGCTGGACCGAAGCGCGCAAGCTGTTCGATTCCCTGGCGGTGACCGACGAGCAGACCTGCCAGACCATTGCCGAAGTGTTCGCCAGTACCGGTGAAGTGCTCGACCCGCATACCGCGATCGGCGTCAAGGCCGCCCGCGAGTGCCGCCGCAGCCTGGATACGCCGATGGTGGTGCTGGGCACCGCGCACCCGGTCAAGTTCCCCGAAGCGGTGGAGAAGGCCGGCGTCGGCAAGGCCCTGGAGCTGCCGGCCCACCTGAGCGACCTGTTCGAGCGCGAGGAGCGTTGCACGGTCCTGGCCAACGACTTGAAAGCGGTGCAGGCGTTCGTCAGCCAGCACGGGAATCGTGGCAAGCCGCTGTAAGACGAGTGATTGATTGGGGCCGCTTCGCGGCCCCAATGTCTATCCACCCATTATCCGCAGACCGTTCCCACTGCGGTTTCAGACTTTTCCTATATGAGTCGTCAGGTGACTTCCCTAGAGTAACCGCCCCTATCCACCAGGGCGCGCGAAGCCCCAGGAGCGGCCCATGCACCGGCTCAACGTGCTCATCCACCAGGCACGTCCTTCCCATCGGATCCTCTTGCACCAGGCCTGCAATGCCCTGGGCATCTTCAATGTGCGCCTCACCCAGGGCCTGCCCGATACCCAGGCAAGCTTGGCCCAGGGAGACGCCACCGACCTGCTGATCCTCGACCATGCCATGCCCGAGGCCAGCGGCCTGGCCCTGCTCCGGCATGTGCTGCAGACACGGCGCCCACGCGCGCTGCTGTTCGTCGGCCAGCCGTCACCGGGCAAGGCGGACCTGGCCCAGCAAGCCCGACAACAGGGCCTGTGGGTCATCGCTGAACTGCGCTGGCCGTTGTCGATGGCCGCCCTGCACGATGCCGTGCGGCGCTTGCGACCCATTCCTGGAGCATGCGGCGCAAGGGATACTCAAACGGTCATCTGCCTTGAGCATGCTCATTGATACGGGGGCGGCTAGACGAACTTCCTCCGCTCCCCAAGGTCAGTTCCGATAGGTTCCAAGAACAGCGAGTACGCCGGATGGAAAGAATCTGCAAACTGCTCAATGATGCCCTGACCCCGTACCAAGCCCAACTCGGCGAAACAGACGCCAGCGGCAAGCGCCAGCTGACAGTGATCGACAACCAGGGGGCGGTGATCCTCAGGCGTGCGGTAAGCCCGCGCCAATTGCAGGAGCAACAACTGCTGGTCGACCTGGTGGATGGCCTGCACCGTGACCTGCAGATCGTCGAAGGCCGCCTGCAGCCCTGTGTGATCGCGGCCTTGCAGCACCAGCAGTCATTGCCGGGAACCTTCGCCTGAGCGCTTTATCTGACACAGTGAGGGTAGGCTGACGGCACTCTGCTCCGGTGCTGCGGGCTGTCCCGGGAGTCCTTCAGGGCTTTCGCTCGACCCCGGACGCTCTCCCCGGCATCCGGGGTTTCTTTTTGTCCGTCCGGCCACGAGCGCTGTCAGCGGGGCGGGTGCTGCTTGCCTTCGAAGAAGCGCTGGCTCTGTTCCAGATAGTCCTCGCGCAGGCCCGGGTCCAGCCACTGGGCATACTGCTCGGGCAATGGGGCGTGGCGCAAGGTGGCCAACAACGGGTCGATATGGCCAATGGCCTCGCGTCCGAGCGGCGTGTCGGAGCAGCCCACGTGGAAGAACTGGTAACGGTCCACCCCCTGGATCGGATGGAACACGTATTCGTCCAGAGATCCGCCTTGCTGCTGGATCATGTAGCGCGCCTCCGGCCAGTAGCCGAGCACCAGTTGCAGGCGCCCCAGGCGCTGCATCTGCAGCAGGTTGGCGGTGGCGTCGTTGCCGTAGTGGCGGCTGAAGGCGCTGTCGGGCAATTGCCGCAGGATATCGTCGACCTGTGCGCTGTAGCTGCGCTCGGCGACGATGCCGAGCTTGAGCCGGGTCTGCGCCAGCAGGCGCTGGAGGTCGATCTTGCCGCGCTCCAGGAAGGGCGCCAGCAGGGCCTGGTCCTGGCGGCGCACTACCAGCCCGCTGCTCAGCACGCCGAGAAAGGGCGTGGAAAATTGCACGAACCTGGCCCGCTCCGGCGTCCATAGCAGGGTCGGGTCGCAGGTGAGGTTGGGTCTCTGGAGCATCTGGAGGCCACGGGCACGGTTGACCCGGACGATGCTGTGGTCGTACTCGGGCATCTGCGCGATCAGTTCCGGTAGCATGCGGTCGATCACGCCCTGGCCTTTCTCCGAGCCTTCGAAGATGGTGAACGGTGGCAGGTCGCGCACCAGCCACAGCAGGCGCTCCTTGGCCTCGGTCATGGCCGGCAGCAACCCGCACAGCAGGATCAGGAGGCCAAGCAGGCGTCCGCCGGGCATGCGCATGGCGTGTTGCGCGCGATCAGATCGCGCCGGCTTCGCGCAGCCGGGCGATGGCCGTGGCATCGTAGCCCAGGGTGCCGAGCACGGATTCGTTGTGTTCGCCCAGGCCCGGCCCCACCCATTCGCTGGAGCCTGGGGTGTCGGAGAGCTTGGGCACGATGCCTGGCATCCTGAACGGCTTGCCGTCCGGCAGGCGGGCCTGGAGGAACATCTCGCGGGCCAGGAACTGCGGGTCGCTGAACATGTCCTCGGCCGAATAGATACGGCTGGCGGGCACCTGGGCATCGTTGAGCACTTGCATCACCTGGGCCAGTGGCAGGCCGTTGGCCCAGCGGTCGATCACCCCATAGAGCTCGTCGCGGCGCAGGTCGCGGCCATCGTTGGTGGCCAGGCCAGGGTCGTTGGCCAGGTCGTCGCGGCCGATGGCCTGCATGAAGCGCTTGAAGATGGCATCGCCGTTGGCGCCGATCTGCACGTGCCGGCCATCGGCGGTGGTGTGGATGGAGGAGGGGGTGATCCCCGGCATGATGTTGCCGGTGCGCTCGCGAATGAAGCCGAACACGTCGAACTCCGGGACCATGCTTTCCATCATGGCGAAGATGGCTTCGTAGAGCGCGACGTCCACCACCTGCCCCTGGCCGCCGTTGACTTCGCGATGGCGCAAGGCCATCAATGCGCCGATCACGCCCCACAGGGCGGCGATCGAGTCGCCGATGGAAATCCCGGTACGCACCGGCGGGCGGTCCTCGAAGCCGGTGATGTAGCGCAGGCCGCCCATGGATTCGCCGACCGCGCCGAAACCGGGCTGGTCCTTCATCGGGCCGGTCTGGCCGAAGCCTGACAGGCGCACCATGACCAGGCGCGGGTTGAGGGCGTGCAGCACGTCCCAGCCAAGGCCAAGCTTTTCCAGCACGCCGGGGCGGAAGTTCTCGATCAGGATGTCGGCCTCGGCCAGCAGGCGCTTGAGGATCTCGCGGCCTTCGGGGTGCTTGAGGTTGAGGGTCAGCGATTGCTTGTTGCGCGCCTGGACGAACCACCACAGCGAGGTGCCCTCGTACAGCTTGCGCCACTTGCGCAGCGGGTCGCCGCCATCGGGCGACTCGACCTTGATCACCTCGGCGCCGAATTCGGCGCAGATGCGGGAAGCGAAGGGGCCGGCGATGAGGGTGCCGAGCTCGATGACTTTCAGGCCGGCGAGGGGTTTGCTGGGCGTGGGCATGGGGCGTCCGTGGCGATGGGTTTGGCCCTTGGTTGTATCACAGGTGGTGCATGGCAGGTACTGCCAGGGTGGGGCTGCCTTGCTGGCGATGGGGCGCGAAGCGGCCCTGAATGGACGCCGAATGTCTTGCCAGGCCCAGCATTGGGACAAGCCCGCGAAGAAGGCCGTCAGCGCCCCGCGACTGTCCACGATCGGTTAGACTGTGCAACTTTTCTTTGCAAGAAGCCCGTCGCCATGGCCCAGCCGTCCACCACCTACAAATTCGAACTGAACCTGACCGATCTCGACCGCGGCGTGTACGAAAACGTCAGGCAGACCATCGCCCGTCACCCCTCGGAGACCGAGGAACGCCTGGCCGTACGGCTGCTGGCCTACGCGCTCTGGTACAACGAGAACCTGGCGTTTGGCCGTGGCCTGTCGGATGTGGATGAAGCAGCTCTGTGGGAAAAGAGCCTGGATGACCGTGTCCTGCACTGGATCGAGGTCGGCCAGCCGGATGCCGAGCGCCTGACCTGGTGCTCGCGTCGCACCGAGCGCACCAGCCTGCTGGCCTACGGCAGCCTGCGGGTGTGGCAGAACAAGGTGGTGGATGCGGTCAAGGGCCTGAAGAACCTCAGCATCGCCGCCGTGCCCCAGGAGGTGCTGGAGACCCTGGCCACGGACATGCCCCGCTCGATCAAGTGGGACGTGATGATCAGCGAAGGCACGGTATACGTCACCGACGACCGCGGCCAGCACGAAGTGCAGCTGGAGTGGCTGCTCGGTGAGCGTGGCTGACCTGTTCCCTACCTGACTGCCGAAGATCCCATGCGTATCGAACCTCGCCCCCTGCCGCCGAGCCTGCCGTTCCTGGGCAACCTGCCTCCCTTGTTGACCCGCCTGTATGCTGCCCGTGGCGTGCAGTCCGAAGCCGAGCTGGACAAGCGCCTGGCACGCCTGCTGCCCTTCCAGCAGCTCAAGGGCATCGACGCTGCGGTGCAGTTGCTGGTCGAAGCCCTCGACCAGCGCCAGCGTATCCTCATCGTCGGTGACTTCGATGCCGATGGCGCCACCGCCAGTACGGTCGGCGTACTCGGCCTGCGCCTGCTGGGCGCGGCCCATGTCGACTACCTGGTGCCCAACCGCTTCGAGTACGGCTATGGCCTGACCCCGGAGATCGTCCAGGTGGCTTTGCAGCGCGAGCCGCAGTTGCTGATCACCGTCGACAACGGCATCTCCAGCGTGGAGGGGGTGGCCGCAGCCAAGGCCGCCGGGCTCAAGGTGCTGGTCACCGACCACCACCTGCCCGGCGAGCAGTTGCCGCAGGCCGACGCCATCGTCAACCCGAACCAGCCGGGGTGCGATTTCCCGAGCAAGGCCCTGGCCGGGGTCGGGGTGATCTTCTACGTGCTCATGGCGCTGCGCGCGCGCCTGCGCGACCTGGGGCGCTACGACAGCCAGCCGCAGCCGAACATCGGCGAGCTGCTCGACCTGGTGGCGCTGGGCAGCGTGGCCGACGTGGTGCCGCTGGACGCCAACAACCGCATCCTGGTCCACCAGGGCCTCGAGCGTATCCGCGCCGGCCGTGCCCGGCCCGGGATCAAGGCGATCCTCGAGGTGGCCCGGCGTGACCATCGGCGCATCACCTCCACCGACTTGGGCTTCATTCTCGGGCCGCGGTTGAACGCCGCCGGGCGCCTGGACGACATGAGCCTGGGTATCGAATGCCTGCTCTGCGACGATCCGGCCCAGGCCCTGGACATGGCACGCGAGCTGGATGCCTTGAACCAGGACCGCAAGTCCATCGAACAGGGCATGCAACGCGAGGCGCTGGCCCAGCTCAAGGACCTGCCGGTAGAGTCCATGCCCTATGGTCTGTGCCTGTTCGATGCGGACTGGCACCAGGGGGTGATCGGCATCCTCGCCTCGCGTCTGAAGGAGCGCTACCACCGCCCGACCATCGCCTTTGCCGATGCCGGGGAGGGCATGCTCAAGGGCTCGGCGCGCTCGGTGCCGGGTTTTCACATCCGCGATGCGCTGGATGCGGTGGCAGCGCGCCATCCACAGTTGATCAGCAAGTTTGGCGGGCATGCCATGGCCGCCGGCCTGTCGCTGCCAGCAGACAACTTCCCGGCTTTCGCCCAGGCCTTCGACGAGGAGGTTCGCCGCCAGCTGCGCGAGGAGGACCTGACCGGGCGCTTGCTGTCCGACGGTACCCTGGCGGTGGAGGAGTTCCACCTGGACCTGGCGCGTGCCCTGCGTCATGCCGGGCCCTGGGGGCAGCACTTTCCCGAGCCGCTGTTCCACGGCGTGTTCCAGTTGGTCGAGCAGCGGGTGGTGGGCGAGCGGCACTTGAAGGTAGTGCTCAAGAGCGAGTGTGGCTCGGTGCGGCTGGACGGCATTGCCTTCGGCATCGACCGCGAGGTGTGGCCGAACCCGACCGTGCGCTGGGTCGAGTTGGCCTACAAGCTGGATGTGAACGAGTTCCGTGGCAATGAAAGCGTACAGCTGATGATTGCCCACATGGAGCCGCGCTGACGGCAACTCCTGTGGGAACGGCGGTTCTGCGAAAGTGCTCTATGCGCGACCGGTACGATTCGATGTCGAGCCACGAGCCAAAGCGATGGCGTGCGATGCGGCCGGGCGGGCGGCGCTCAATCCCAACATCCCACGGAACCACTCCCCCACCCAATCTGGTCTAGTCTGAAGATTGACCGGACCCGGGCCAGGGACGTGCAATTGAGTGTCCGGGCCGGATCACCATTGGAGTCCTTGGGAGGTGCCCTCATGAGCCTGCTGCTCGAGCCTTACACCCTGCGTCAGCTGACCCTGCCCAACCGCATCGCCGTTTCCCCCATGTGCCAGTATTCCGCCGTCGACGGCCTGGCCAACGACTGGCACCTGGTGCACCTAGGCAGCCGTGCCGTTGGTGGCGCAGGCCTGGTGTTCACCGAGGCCACTGCCGTGACCGCGCAGGGGCGCATCAGTGCAGAGGACCTGGGCCTGTGGAACGATGCACAGATCCCGCCGTTGCAGCGCATCACCCGCTTCATCACCGCTCAGGGCGCCGTGCCGGGCATCCAGCTGGCCCATGCCGGGCGCAAGGCCAGCACCTACCGGCCTTGGCTGGGCAAGCATGGCAGCGTCAGCGTGGAGGAGGGCGGCTGGCAGCCGGTCGGCCCGTCGAGGATCGCCTTCGACCCGGAACACACCGTGCCCCATGAACTGACCGAGGATGAGATCGGCGGTATCGTCCAGGCATTCGCCGATGCTGCCCGCCGCGCCTTGAGCGCAGGCTTCAAGGTGGCCGAAGTGCATGCCGCCCATGGTTACCTGCTGCACCAGTTCCTCTCGCCGCTGAGCAACCAGCGCCGAGACCGCTATGGCAGTTGCTTCGAGAACCGCATCCGCCTGACCCTGGAGGTGACCGAGGCGGTGCGCAAGGTCTGGCCACAGGAGTTGCCGTTGTTCGTGCGGGTATCGGCCACCGATTGGGTCGAGGATGGCTGGAATCCGGACGAGACCGTCGAACTGGCCCGGCGCCTGCGGGCGATCGGGGTGGACCTGATCGACGTTTCCTCCGGCGGCACCTCGGTCAATGCCGAGATCCCTACCGGCCCTGGCTACCAGACCCGTTTTGCCGAGCGGGTACGCAAGGAGTCGGAGATCGCTACCGGCACTGTCGGCATGATCACCGAACCGGCCCAGGCCGAGCATATCCTGCGCACCGGGCAGGCCGACATCATCTTCCTGGCCCGCGAGCTGCTGCGTGACCCGTACTGGCCGTTGCACGCCGACGATGACCTGGGCGGCAACAAGGCGACGTGGCCGGCGCAATACCAGCGGGCCACCAGCCGGGCGAACCCGATCCACGAGTCAGACCTGCGGGAATAGTATCGGCGCCTTTGTGGGCAAGCCCCAATGCCGGGTGACACTGGGGCTGCTTTGCAGCCCCAGGCTCAATGCCTGATCATCACATGCCGCACGCAGGTGTAGTCCTCCAGCCCATACATGGACATGTCCTTGCCATACCCCGAGTGTTTCTGCCCGCCATGGGGCATTTCGCTGACCAGCATGAAGTGGGTATTGACCCAGGTGCAGCCGTACTGCAGGCGTGCCGCCAGGCGGTGGGCGCGGCCGGTGTCGCGGGTCCATACCGATGAGGCCAGGCCATAGTCCGAGTCGTTGGCCCACTCCAGGGCCTGGGCTTCATCGTTGAAGCGCGTCACCGAGACCAGCGGGCCGAACACTTCGTGGCGGACGATCTCGTCATCCTGCAGCGCATCGGCCAGTACCGTCGGCTCGAAGTAGAACCCCTCGCCCGGCAGGGCTTTGCCGCCGGTCACCAGGCGGATGTGGGGTTGGGCGATGGCCCGCTGCACCAGGCCGGCGACCTTGTCGCGGTGCTGGGCGCTGATCAACGGCCCCAGCTCGGTCTCGGGATCGTCCTGCAGGCCAGGCCTGAGGCTGGCCACCGCCTCGCCCAGGCGTTCGACGAAACGCTCGTAGATACCGTCCTGCACATACAGGCGGCAGGCGGCGGTGCAGTCCTGGCCGGCATTGTAGAAACCGAAGGTGCGGATACCCTCGATGGCGGCGTCCAGGTCGGCGTCGTCGAACACCAGCACCGGCGCCTTGCCGCCGAGCTCCATGTGCAGGCGCTTCACGCTGCTGGCCGTGGCGCCGATGATGTGCGCGCCGGTGGGGATCGAGCCGGTCAGCGAGACCATGCGTACCTTGGGATGGGTGACCAGCGGTGTGCCCACGGTCGGGCCGCGACCGAACAGGATGTTGAGCACACCTGGCGGCAGGATGTCCTTGGCCAATTCTGCCAGGCGCAGGGCGGTCAGGGGCGTCAGCTCCGAAGGCTTGAGCACCACGGTGTTGCCTGCCGCCAGGGCAGGGGCGACCTTCCAGGCGAGCATCATCAACGGGTAGTTCCACGGCGCGATGGAGGCGACCACCCCCAGCGGGTCGCGACGGATCATCGAGGTGTGCCCCGGCAGGTACTCGCCAGCCGCCGAGCCGCCCAGGCAACGGGCTGCGCCGGCGAAGTAGCGGAATACGTCGACGATGGCCGGTAACTCGTCGCCGAGCACCGCGGCGAAAGGCTTGCCGCAGTTCTGCGACTCCAGCCGGGCCAGTTCCTCGGCATGCCGTTCGAGGGTATCGGCCAGCGCCAGCAAGGCCAGGGAGCGGTCCTTGGGGCTGGTCTGCGACCAGTTGTCGAACGCCTGGTCGGCGGCACGCACGGCGGCGTCGACCTGGGCTTCGGTCGCTTCGCCGATCTGCGCCAGGGCGCTGCCCAGGGCCGGGTTCAGCACGGTCCAGGTGGGGCCTTCGCCGGCCACCAGGCGACCGTTGATCAGCATTTGGGTATGCATGCGTCCATCCTCCGTAGGGGGTTTGCGCGCGACGACCACCCACGTGGGCGCGGCACGACCGTGATCCACCAGACTAGAAGCTGGTGCCGCCGGCGACAAATGACACATCGAGCAACATTCGGATGCAAATGCGTTAAGCGAGGATTCAGCCTCCGGGCCTACTCTGGGGTTTTCCTTTCCCCAGGAGGTAACGCCAGATGAACACCCGTGGCCTGCTCGACCAACTGCTCAAGTCCGGACAGACGCTGTTGCAGAACCAGCAAGGCAAGGGCGGGGCGGGCAAGGTGCCTGGCCTTGGCGACCTGCTCGGCGGCCAGGCGGGCAAGGGCGGTGGCCTTGGCAGCCTGCTCTCGGGCGCCGGCGGCGGTGCCCTGGCAGCCGGTGCCATGGGCTTGCTGCTGGGCAACAAGAAGGCGCGCAAGTACGGCGGCAAGGTGCTGACCTACGGAGGCCTGGCCGCCCTCGGCGTGCTGGCCTACAAGGCCTACGGCAACTGGCAGGCGCGCCAGGGCGAAGGCCAGCCCCAGGAACCCCGGACCCTCGATCGCCTGCCGCCGGCCCAGGCCGAGCAGCATAGCCAGGCGGTCCTGCGTGCCCTGGTGGCGGCCGCCAAGTCCGATGGCCACATCGACGAGCGCGAACGTGCCTTGATCGAGGGCGAATTCGTCAGGCTCGACGACGATCGCGAGCTGCAGCACTGGCTGCACGCCGAGCTGAACAAGCCGCTGGACCCGGCCGAGGTGGCCAGTGCCGCGCAGACGCCGGAGATGGCTGCCGAGATGTACCTGGCCAGCGTGATGATGGTCGACCAGGAGAACTTCATGGAGCGTGCCTACCTGGACGAACTGGCACGCCAGCTGCGCCTGGAGCCGACCCTGCGCCAGGAGCTGGAGGAGCAGGTCAGGCTTGCCGCCGGGCAGTGATGCTGTGATAGAGGGCTTGCCTAATGCCAGTCGGTTAAGCGGCATTGGGGCCGCTTCGCGCCCCATCGCCGGCAAGCCGGCCACAGGGGCACTGGTGCTCACACATGGGGTGCCATGTAGAGAACCGTGTGGTGGGCTTGCCGGCGATGGGCTGCAAGGCAGCCCCAAGCCCAGCCCGATCAGGCCTTGAGCGCCTTCTTCGGGTAGATGTCATACCGGCTCGATTTCCCCTCCAGGCTATGGCTAGGCTTGGGCCCCTCGATAATGGGGGCCTTGCGCGGCCGCTTGACCACCACCCGGTGCGAAGCCAACGCCAGCGCTGCCTCGAGCAACGCCGGCGCATCCAGGTCATCGCCGACCAGCGGCCGAAACACGCGCATTTCCTTCTTCACCAGGGCGCTCTTGTCCCGATGCGGGAACATCGGGTCGAGGTAGATGACCTGGGGTGGCTCGCCCTCCCAGCCACGCATGCGCTCGATGGCGTTGCCCGTGAGCAGGCGCATGCGCCCGACGATCGCCGCCACGTCCTCGTCGTCCCGGGCCCGTGCCAGGCCATCCTCGAGCAACGCGGCGATCAGCGGCTGGCGTTCGATCAGGGTCATCTGGCAACCGAGGCTGGCCAGGACGAACGCATCCTTGCCCAGCCCCGCCGTGGCATCCAGCACCTGCGGCCGTATGCCCTGGGCGATGCCCACGGCCTTGGCGATCATTTGCCCGTTGCCACCGCCATAGAGGCGCCGGTGGGCCGCCTGGCCCTCGACGAAGTCCACCCGCACCGGCCCCGGCGCCTGCGGCCCCAGTTGCTGGATCTGCAGGCCATTGGCACCGACCTGCACGGCGAAACCCGCCGTATCGTCCGCAAGCGGCAGGCCCAGGCGCTCGGCCCATGCCACGGCCTGCGCCTGGAATTCAGCCGACAACGCCTCGACCCTGATACCTGTGCCTTGCTCTTGCTCTACCATCCGTACCCGCATCCGAAAAAATTAATGAAACCCCGGCCACGGCCGATATACGCAGTACTCGCTATTCTGCCAGAGCACAACGCGCGCGACTGCCATGTCAGAAACCCTTCCCATCGGCTTGACCTACCTGTCGCCCGTCGGCAACTACGGTCGGCAGAACACCCAGGCACTCGGGGGCGTCAGCCACCTGTGGCAGGATTTTTTCGCCCGCGCCCTGGCCGAGCAGCAAGGGCAGGAGGCAGACCCCGCCCGCCAGGCCCTGGAGCAGTACGACGAGCGAAGCGGTGAGCCGATCGGTGGCGTGCAGGCCCTGGCGCAGATCCGCCTCCAGCGCGCATGCGACGTGCAGGACAGGGAGGTCAAGCCGCCCGAGCCGCTGTTCCTGCCCAAGGCCGAATTCGAACCGCAACTGCTGGAAAAGGCCCCCGAGCCCTTCAGCACCGCCGAGCTGATCGAGCAGCAGCGCCAGCTCGACCTGAACAACAGCTGGCTGCGCCCGGTAGTCATGAGCCAGGGCCATCCCCTCCCAGAGCCTGGGCCGGCGCCGTCGCCACGCCCGCTGTTCCTGCCCATCGCCGAATTCGAGATGGAACTGCTGGACAAGGCCCCGGAACCCTACGACGAAACCACCCTGGCCCAGCAGCAGAACGACCTGGCGTTCGACACCCACTGGGCGCGCCCGGTGGTGCTGAACAACGTCCGCCTGCACGCCTGAGTTCAGCGGCAGACCTGCCAGAACCCCATGTCCAGGTGAAAATGGTTATGGTGCGCGGCGTTGTAGTCGGGCCCCAGCACCGTGTTGAAGCTGTCGCAGGCAGCGTCCCGCACCTGGCGTAGAAACGCTGCCTTCTGCCCGTCCCCCTGCCAGTCGCGCGCCAGCACGATGCGCTGGCCATCGCCCAGGCGAAAGCCGCTGATGTCCAGCGCATCGGCCGTGGCATGCTGGCTCAGGCGCCCCTGCTTGCGGTGATAGACGTTGCGGCAGGCGAAGCTGCCCAGGTGATCCACCTGCACCACGGGTTGGCCGAACACCCGCTGCGCCGCAGGTTGCAAGCCATGGGTCTCGAACAGCGCATAAGCCACCGCCAACGGGCAGGAGGCCAGGAAACTACTGCTCAGCCGCGCCTGGCCGCCTTCGATGCGCAAGACATTTTGCAACGGACAGGAGGCCGTCGCCGGGCTGTCCGCCTGTGGGCGATAGCGCAGGGCAGAGGTCGCCAGCACCTGGCGGCACAAGCCGGGATCGTCGCGCAGGCGCGATAGCTTGTAGGGCGTCAGCAGGTTCGGCGGCTGGCGCACGTCCAGCGCTGCCCAGGGGTTCCATGACGCAGGCGGCCGCCAGCCGAGGTACCAGGCCAGGCCCGCTACCAACAGCAGGCCGCCCAGCAGTACTGGCGCTGCGCGCATGCGGCCTCAGCGGCGGAACAGGTCGTTGAGCTGGGCGAACGGCAGCGCCTGCTCGCCATAACCGAAGGTGCCCTGGTCGCGAATCTCCATTGCCGCCTGCCGCAATGCCCCCAATGCCGCCCGGGCCAGCGACGAACCGACGCTGATGCGCCGCACGCCCAGGTCCTGCAACTGGTTCACGCCCAGCGGCACCCCGGGCATGCCCATCAGTACGTTCACCGGCTTTGGCGCCACCGCCTGGACCACCGCCCGGATCTCATCGACGCTGCGCAGCCCCGGGGCATACAGCACGTCTGCGCCTGCCTCGGCATAGGCCTGCAGGCGCCGGATGGTGTCGTCCAGGTCCAGGCGCCCATGCAGCAGGTTCTCGGCACGGGCACAGAGGGTGAAGGGGAAGGGGAGCTCGCGCGCGGCCTGCACTGCGGCGCGTATCCGCTCGACCGCCAGGGCGAAGTCGTAGATCGGCGTATCGCTGCGCCCCGTGGCATCTTCGATCGAGCCGCCCACCAGGCCGGTCTCGACAGCACGGGCGATGGCCAGGGCGCAGTCCTGCGGCAGGTCGCCGAAGCCATTTTCCAGGTCGGCGGCCACTGGCAGCGCAGTGGCGTCGACGATCGCCCTGGCGTTCTCCAGGGTTTCGTCCAGGGTCAAGGCGCCTTCCGCATCCGGTCGCCCCAGGCTGAACGCCAGGCCCGCGCTGGTGGTGGCGAGTGCTTCGAAGCCCAGGCTGGCCAGCAGCCGCGCAGAGCCTGCGTCCCATGGATTGGGAATGACGAAGGTGCCTTCACGTTCGTGCAGTGCCTTGAAGGCTTCGGCTCGCAGGGTTTGCACATCCATGGTCATAACCTCCGGCAGATGAAGGAGTCGTCAGAGTAGCCCCAGTTGTTCGACCTCTGGAGCGCGCGGCAATTCCGGCAGCGGGGCAAGGCCAGGCAGGCGCGCCATCAGGCGCTGGTGAAAACGCTGGGCGAGGGCGGCGGCCAGGCGGTTGTCGGCGGTGTGCAGGAACACGTAGGGGCTGCGCCCTTCCTCGATCCAGGCAGCGACTTTTTCCACCCAGGGGGTAAGGAAGCTTTCGTTGGCCTCCAGCTCCGGATGGCCGATGAAGCGCACTTGGGGAGACTGGCTGAACGCCGCAGGGCGCGGCGGTACCCGTGGTTTCTTGGCTTGCGCATGCAACACGCCCGGCTCGCGCGAGGCGCAACTGAACAGCGCACGCGGATCCAGGCAGATGCGCTCCACACCCCGTTCGTGCAGCAGGCGATTGAGCTGGCGCTCCTCCTCGCCACGGGCGAAGAAGGCGCCATGGCGCACTTCGACGGCCACCGGCTTGCCGATCCGGTCGAGAAAGTGGCTCAGTTCGGCGAGGCGCGATGGGCCGAACAGCGCCGGCAACTGCAGCCAGTAGGGTGAAACGCGCTCGCCCAGCGGTGCCAGCAGGCGGGTGAAGTCGATCGCCGACTCCAGCTGTTCGCCCAGGTCCCCCGCATGGCTGACATCACCCGGAAACTTGGCGGTGAAGCGAAAGTGTGCCGGCATGACCTGGGCCCAGCGTTGCACCGTGGCAGGGGCAGGGCGGGCATAGAAGGTGGTGTTGCCTTCGACGGCATTGAAGACCTGGCTGTACAGGCCGAGGTATTCGGTGGGACGGGCATCGGCGGGGTAGAGGTAGTCGCGCCAGGCGTTTTCGCTCCAGGAGGGACAACCGAGGAAATAAGGCAGAGGCGATGGATTCATGCCTCAAATGTACAGGTCCAGCCCCTCTACTTCCATCTCCCAGTCGGTGAAGCCGGCCGTGGCCAGGTAACTGGCCAGGGCGGTGGCGGTGCGCCGGTCACGGGCACGCGGGAAGATCATGTCCTGCTGGCGCGCCGGCAGGCCGCCCGGGCGGCGATTGACGCGGTTCGGCTGGGAGGCTTCGGCTTCGTCGAGCAGCTCGGCGTCCTCGATCGACTCGTCGCGCACAGGGGCCTGGCGCGGCGGGCGCCGGATCGGGTAGGACTGCGAGGAGAAGCCGTCGATACGCATGAATGGGCACTCAGGGTCAGTGATGGCAATTTAGCAGCATCAGAGATCCGTCGCTAATGCCCGATTGATAACTGGACCACAGTTCGCGCAAAAGGTTTTATCGTCATCGGCGATAGCCGACGAACAGCGCTCAACGCGCCTTGGGCGTGGCTACATTATCGCGCAGGTAGACCGGCTGCGCCTGCTCGGCGCTGATCGCCTCGCCACGGGCCCAGGCAAAACCGGCCAGGCCGAGGATGTCCAGGGCATTGGGCAGCAGGCTGGCGTCGCTGGCATTCACCGCAGCGCCCAGCCGTTCGGCGTAGCCCCAGCCGCTCCCGGCGCCGAACCACTGGCCGCTGGCGCCTTGCGGCAACGCCGCCCGCTCCGGCGCCAGTACCGCCTCCTGGCCGACCAGGCGCATCTCGCCGTCGCAGGCCTGGTAGCAGCCCCAATACACCTCGTCCATGCGCGCATCGATGGCTGCGGCCACCTGCTGTGCGCCCCGCTCGCGCAGGGCGCCCTGGGCCAGCGCGGCCAGGTTGGACACCGGCAACACTGGACGCTCGAGGGCGAACGCCAGGCCCTGGACCACGCCGATGGCGATGCGCACGCCGGTGAACGCGCCTGGGCCACGGCCGAAGGCGATGGCGTCCAGGGCGTTGAGGGCCACGCCGGACTCGGCCAGCAACTGCTTGATCATCGGCAGCAGCTTCTGCGCATGCAGCCGTGGGATCACCTCGTAGTGGCTGGTCACCTTGCCGTCATGCAGCAGGGCGACGGAACAGGCTTCGGTGGCGGTATCCAGGGCCAGCAAGGTGGTCATCGAACGGTATTCCAGGCGAGAGGTGAAAGAGCGGCAGTATAAACGACAACGGCCCGCAAGCGGGCCGTCGTGAAGTTGCGAGGCGAATCAGCTCAGGGCTGCCAGCACCTTGTCGGTGATGGCTTCGACCGAGCCGACGCCTTCGATGTGGCTGTACTTCGGCTTGCCGCCGTTGGCGGCCGACAGCTTCTGGTAGAAGTCCACCAGCGGCTTGGTCTGGCTGTGGTAGACCGACAGGCGATGACGTACGGTCTCTTCCTTGTCGTCGTCGCGCTGGATCAGGTCTTCGCCAGTGACGTCGTCCTTGCCTTCCACTTTGGGCGGGTTGTACTGGATGTGGTAGGTACGGCCCGAGGCCAGGTGCACGCGACGGCCGGCCATGCGCCCGACGATCTCTTCGTCGTCGACGGCGATTTCGACCACGGCGTCGATCTCGACACCGGCGGCGACCATGGCTTCAGCCTGCGGAATGGTGCGCGGGAAACCGTCGAACAAGAAGCCCTTGGCGCAGTCGGGCTGGGCGATGCGTTCCTTGACCAGGCTGATGATCAGCTCGTCGGAGACCAGTTGGCCGGCATCCATGACTTTCTTGAGCTCCAGGCCCAGCGGGGTGCCGGCCTTGACGGCGGCACGCAGCATGTCACCGGTGGAGATCTGTGGAATACCGAACTTCTCGGTGATGAACTTTGCCTGAGTACCTTTACCGGCCCCGGGAGCTCCCAGCAGAATTACGCGCATCTTGTGCTCCTCATATTTTTCTATGTGAATCAACGGATTCGGCGCTCAGGGCCAACTCCGAAAAATCGGGTGAGACCGAAAATCGGTCAAAAGGCTGCTCAAGATACACAGCGCCCGGCAAGCAGACAAGCGCCGCCAGGTGGCAGGAAATCGCCACTTGCCCCCTGGGGGCGAGCGGGTTGCGCCCGGCGCAACCGGCTTCGCCTCCCTCGCTCGAAGGGCCTATGCCCCCCGGGCGCGACCCTGCTTGCGACACTTCAACCGGTGTTGCGCAGGCCAGCGGCGATCCCCGCCACGGTGACCAGCAAGGCTTGCTCCAACGGGCTGTCCAGAGCGGCTTCGCGGCTGCGCGAACGCGCCAGCAACTCGGCCTGGAGCAGGTGCAGCGGGTCCAGGTAGGTGTTGCGCAGGCTGATGAACTTCAGGGTCTCGGGGCTGTGCGCCAGTAGCACCGGCTGCCCGGTCAGCCCCAGCACGACCTGGCACGACTGCGACAATAGGTCGCGTAGATGCACCCCCAACGGACGCAGCTGCGGTTGCACCAGACGTTCGTCGTAGGCCTTGGCGATCTCGGCGTCGGCCTTGGCCAGGACCATCTCCAGCATGTCGATGCGCGTACGGAAGAACGGCCACTGTTCGCGCATCTGCTCCAGCAGCGTGCCCTGGCCACGTGCCAGCGCGTTGTTCAAGGCGGTCTCCCAGCCTAGCCAGGCCGGTAGCATCAGGCGCGTCTGGGTCCAGCCGAAGATCCAGGGGATGGCGCGCAGGCTCTCGATACCACCGGCGCGGCGCTTGGCCGGGCGGCTGCCCAGGGGCAGGCGGCCCAATTCCTGTTCTGGCGTGGACTGACGGAAATACTCGACGAAGTCCGGGTTCTCGCGCACCACGCCACGGTAGGCCTTGACGCCATCGGCGGCGAGTTGGTCCATCAGTTCGCGCCAGGCGGGTTGCGGTGGAGGAGGCGGCAACAGGGTGGCCTCGAGCACCGCGGCCAGGTACAGGTTGAGGTTCTGCTCGGCGATGCCCGGCAGGCCGAACTTGAAGCGGATCATCTCGCCCTGCTCGGTGGTGCGGAAACGCCCGGCCACCGAGCCCGGCGGCTGTGACAGGATCGCGGCGTGGGCCGGGCCGCCGCCACGGCCGACGGTGCCGCCACGGCCATGGAACAGCAGCAGTTCGACCTGGTGCTCGCGGCAGATGCGCACCAGCTCCTCCTGCGCCCGGTATTGGGCCCAGGCCGCTGCCGTGGTGCCGGCATCCTTGGCCGAGTCGGAGTAGCCGATCATCACCTCCTGCGGGCCACGCAGGCTGGCCCGGTAGCCCGGCAGGCCGAGCAGGCGCGCCATCACCGGGCCGGCGTTGTCCAGGTCGGCGAGGGTCTCGAACAGCGGTACCACGCGCATCGGCCGGGTCAGGCCGGCTTCCTTGAGCAGTAGCTGCACCGCCAGCACGTCCGAGGCCGAACCCGCCATGGAAATCACGTAGGAGCCCAGCGACGCCGCCGGTGCGGCGGCGATCTCGCGACAGGTGGCGAGCACCTCGGCGGTTTCGGCCTGGGGCTGGAAGTGCGCCGGCAGCAGGGGACGGCGGTTCTTCAGTTCGGCCTGGAGGAACTCGATGCGCTGCTCCTCGTCCCACTCGGCGTAGCGCCCCAGCCCCAGGTAGTCGGTGATCTCGGACAGCGCGTCACGGTGGCGGGCAGCGTCCTGGCGCACGTCCAGGCGCACCAGGAACAGGCCGAAGGTCACCGCCCGGCGCAGGCTGTCGAGCAACGGGCCATCGGCGATCACGCCCATGCCGCAGGCGTGCAGCGACTGGTAGCACAGCTCGAGCGGGGCGATCAGCTCGCGGTTGTCCACCAGCACCTCGGTGGTGACCGGCTGGCTGGCGCCCAGCGAAGCCTGGGCCCAGGCGCGGGTAGCCCGCAGGCGTTCGCGCAGTCGCTTGAGCAGGGTGCGGTAGGGCTCGGCGCTGTCGCCCACTTGTGCACGCAGGGCCTCGCTGGCCTGCTGCATGGACAATTCCGCGGCCAGGTAGTCGATGTCGCGCAGGAACAGGTCGGCCGCCATCCAGCGGGCCAGCAGCAGGACCTCGCGGGTCACCGCAGCAGTCACGTTGGGGTTGCCGTCGCGGTCGCCGCCCATCCACGAGGCGAAGCGGACTGGCGCGGCCTCCAGCGGCAGGTGCAGGCCGGTGGCCTCGAACAGGGCCTTGTCGACCTTGCGCAGGTGGTTGGGAATGGCCTGCCAGAGCGAATGCTCGATCACCGCGAAGCCCCACTTGGCCTCGTCCACCGGGGTCGGCCGGCTGCGCCGGATCTCTTCGGTGTGCCAGGCCTCGGCGATCAGCCGGCGCAGGCGCTCACGCACCTGGCCGCGCTCGGCGGGCGTCAGGTCGCGATGATCCTGGGCCGCCAGTTGGCCGGCGATGGCGTCGTATTTCTGGATGAGGGTCCGGCGTGCCACCTCGGTGGGGTGGGCGGTGAGCACCAGCTGGATGTCCAGCTTGCCCAGTTGCCTGGCCAGGGCCTCGTCGCCGTGCCCGGCCTGCTTCAGGCGCGCCAGCAGCTCAGGTAGCACGCGTGCCTCGAAGGGCTCGGGGCGCCCAGCGTCGCGGCGCCGGATCAACTGGTACTGCTCGGCGATATTGGCCAGATTGAGGAACTGGTTGAAGGCCCGCGCCACCGGCAGCAGGTCGTCGTCGGCAAGGTCGGCGAGGGTCGAACTCAACTGTTCGGCCCCGCCTTGGCGGTCGGCCTTGGCACTGTGGCGGATGTCCTCGATCTTCTGCAGGAAGGCATCGCCATGCTGCTGGCGAATGGTTTCGCCGAGCAGCTCTCCCAACAGGTGGACATCCTCTCGCAAGCGTGCATCGATATCGGTCATCGGCCCTCTCTCCGGCGCGGTCGGCCCGCGCATCGCCCAGGAACTCTTGCCCAAGAGTGCCTACAGCGGGGCCGGCCTGGCAAGCCGGGCGATGGGGACAAGCGGCTAGCTGCAAGTAAAAGCGGACCGTGCATGATTCGCTTGCCGCTCGAAGCTTGCGCTCAGCGACTAAAGTGAATGCAGGGCATCCCAGGCGATGCCTCATTTCAGGTTGCGTGCAGAGGTCATCATGAAAATCCGCGAACTCGTCCAGCGCTGGGAACAAGATGCCACGGGCCGGCTGAGCCCCACCGGGCACGTCCTGCATCTGGACCTGGAATCCGAGGCGCGCCTGGCCGCGCTGACCGAGATGTACCCCAAGCGCAGCACCGAGGAGCTGCTCGGCGAACTGGTCGCCGCGGCGCTCGAGGAATTGGAGGCCAGCTTCCCCTACGTCAAGGGCCAACAGGTGATCGCCACGGATGAAGAAGGCGACCCGTTGTACGAAGACATCGGCCCCACGCCACGCTTCCTGGCCCTGTCCCGGCGTCACCTGCAAGCCGCGCTGGGCAAGGCGGGCGAAGACAACCAGGGCTGAGTTCCAGCGGCGCGCCAGGCGCCCTGGATACCGCCGCGCGGCCTGGAAGTTCCCGGAAAAAACACTGACTGGTCAGTCAGAAAAAGTCACCCGTTTTGGGTGATTTTTTCTGAACTATTCGAAAAACGCCTCAGTCACAGCCAATAGCCATCACGCTAAAACCCTGCACACCTGGCGTTGTGCACAGTTCGGCTGAGTGCTCGCGGATGACAGGGAAAGAGCGATGGAGTGCTACGGACATCGTCGTTATCAGGAGTGATCCAATGGAGCTGACCACCATGAAGACCCGCACGTTGAAACCTTCACCCACTCACCTGCGCGGGCTCAGGCTGGCTGCGCTGGCGCTGGGTAGCAGCCTGCTGCTGGCCGGCTGCGCGGGCAACCCGCCCACCGAGCAGTATGCCGTCACCCAGTCCGCGGTGAATTCCGCCGTCAGTGCCGGTGGCACCGAGTTCGCAGCGGTGGAAATGAAGGCGGCCCAGGACAAGTTCAAGCAGGCCGAGATCGCCATGCACGACAAGAAGTACGACGAAGCCAGGCGCCTGGCCGAACAGGCCGAGTGGGACGCCCGCGTCGCCGAACGCAAGGCGCAGGCCGCCAAGGCCGAGAAGGCCCTGCAGGATGCCCGCCAGGGTGTCCAGGACTTGCGTGAGGAAGGCCTGCGCAGCGCTGAATGAGCGTTGTCCCGCCACCTTGAGCCTTCGCTAACGATCAAAGGATGAACACTATGCGCAACTACGTCATGATTCCCGCCCTGCTGGCCCTGAGCGTAGGCCTGGCTGCCTGCTCCCATGACCCGAACCCGAATCTTGAGTCGGCCCGCACCAACTTCTCCGCGCTGCAGAGCGATCCGCAGGCCAGCAAGCTGGCGGCCCTCGAGACCAAGGACGCCCAGGACTGGCTGAACAAGGCCGACAAGGCCTACCTGGACCGCGAGGACGAGAAGAAGGTCGACCAACTGGCCTACCTGACCAACCAGCGCGTCGAAGTGGCCAAGCAGACCATCGCCCTGCGTTCGGCCGAGAACGAACTGAAGAATGCCTCTGCCCATCGCGCCCAGGCCCGCCTGGACGCCCGCGACGCGCAGATCCGCAAGCTGCAGGAGAGCCTCAACGCCAAGCAGACCGATCGCGGGACCTTGGTGACCTTCGGCGACGTGCTGTTCGACTTCAACAAGTCCGAACTCAAGAGCAGCGCCTTCCCCAACATCACCAAGCTCGCCCAGTTCCTCCAGGAAAACCCTGAGCGCAAGGTGATCGTCGAGGGTTACACCGACAGCGTCGGCTCGGCCAGCTACAACCAGGGCCTGTCCGAGCGCCGTGCCAACAGTGTACGCATGGCGCTGGTACGCGCCGGGGTCGATCCGGCACGCATCGTCGCCCAGGGTTATGGCAAGGAATACCCGGTGGCCGATAACACCACCAACTCCGGCCGTGCCCAGAACCGTCGGGTGGAGGTGACCATCTCCAACGACAACCAACCGGTGCAGCCGCGTTCGGTGAGCCACGTGCGCTGACGCTTGTAGCGCCTCGAAAGCGTGGGGCCGCGTTGCGGCCCTTTCGCGACACAAGGCCGCACCCACAGAGCCTTCTGCATGACACATGCTTCGTGGGCATTGCCGGGGGCCTGTGGGGGCGAAGCGGCCTGGGATACCTCGATCACTGCACCTGCTGCGGCGTCTCCTGCCCCATGCAGCGGATCGCCCGCTTGCGGTTGTCCACCAGCACGCCGGTCAGGCCCTTCTGTTGGGTGTCGAACAGCACCAGCACGCCGTCGATGCACTGGGCGACCTGGGGAGCGGGGGCGAGGGAGACCTTGTAGTCCTCGCCGGGGATGGTCTTGAGCATGGTGTAGTCCTGCAGCAACAGGGCATCCTCGGGCTTGGCGAAATGCACGTAGCCGTAGTACCAGAGGGTCCCGACCGTCACGATGATGCTGCCGACGGCGGTCAGGATCAGCGGGATGGCGTTGCGTTCTTCACTCATTGCGCGTTCTTCTCGTCAGGGTAGTTGGGGACTTCGGCCAAGCGCCGAAGGCCGTTGAAATGGCTTGGATCGTCAAGAAAACGCAGCATCACCTGGCGCCACGTCGGGTCGGCGAAGGTCTGTACGTGGCCACCTCGGGTCAGTTGCAACACCCGTGGCGGGGGGGCGTGCTGGTACAGGCGGATGGCGTTGTCCATGGGCACCAGGTTGTCGTCGATGCTGTGGAAGAACAGCTTGGGCGGGCTGTCCAGGCGCTCGATCGAGCGGATCGCACTGTCACCGTCCGGAACCAGCCAGGACAACGGCACCTGCAACGGCCAGGTCAGCCAGGACGTCCCCAGGGCGAAGCGTCCCACCTCGCGGTAGCTGGCCGGCACACCGTCGAACACCAGCGCACTGAAACGCTGGCGTTGTTCGGGGTGGGCAGCCAGGTAATGGATGGCCATGGCCCCGCCCAGGCTCTGGCCCAGCAGCACCAGCGGCTTGCCCTCGACCTCGGGCGCCTTGTCGAGCCAGTCCAGGGCTGCGGCGATGTCCTGGTAGACATCCGGCAGGCGCGCCTTGCCCTGGGACAGGCCATAGCCGCGGTAATCGATCATCAGCACCTGGTAGCCCTGTTCCGGCAACCAGTAGCTGCCACCCAGGTGCCAGGCCAGGTTGCCGCCATTGCCGTGCAGGTGCAGCACCGTGCCCTTCACCTCGACCCCCGCCTTGGCCGGTAGCCACCAGCCGTGCAGGCGCACGCCGTCGGCGGTGACCAGCGACACCTCGCGAAAGGCCAGGCGCGCCTTCTCGGGGGTGAACGGCTGGCCCGGTTCCGGGTAGAACAGCAGGCTGCTGCAGCCGCCCACGCCGAGCAACAGCAGCCCCAGGCACAGGCCGCGGCAGGCGTCAGAGAATGTTCGCGTAGTCGGCTTCAATACGGTCCAGGCTCAGGTGGTTGAGGAAGTTGGAGAAGCACATCCAGGCCGACAGCGCATTGAGGTCGCGGAACTGCTCCGGCAGGTACTTGGGCGGCTCCACCAGGCCTTCCTCGACCAGCTGGCGCAGGGTACGCATGTCTTCCAGGGTGGTCTTGCCGCAGAACAACAGGGGGATCTGCTCCAGCTTGCCCTTCTTCACGGCCAACTGAATGTAGTTGTAAACCATGATGAAGCCCTTGAGGTAGGACAAGTCCTTGGTGAACGGCAGGCCATCGGGCACCGAGCCACGGAACACCCGGCTCGCGTTGCTGTAGCTCTGCGCCATCTCGAAGCCCTGGCCACGGAAGAACTCGTAGACCTGCAGGAAGTCCGCGCCTTCCTCGACCATGTGGATGGCCCGGGTGCGGTTGGTCAGCTTGCGCAGGCGGCTGGGGTAGGAGGCGAAGGCGATCACCTCCATGAGGATGGCCAGGCCCTCCTGGGTCACGGTCGAGGAGGGCGGCCCCTTGGCCAGGAAGGTGCAGATCGGCTGGTTGAGGCCGTTGAGGGTGGTGCCCACGTGCACCAACCCCTCGTGCACCTCCAGGGCGCGCACGTCGCGATTGTTGAACAGGGCGTCGGCGCGCACCTTGATGTAGTCGGCACCGGCCGCGGCATCGGCGACGATGCCGTCGGACTCGAACACGCGGATGGTCTCTTCGGCCTCGCCGAACACCTTGTTCAGCCGTCGCTGGAGGATCTCCACGGCTTCCTTGGCGGTCAGGTTCTTCGGCTCGTCCTTGAGGTCGCCGCGGCCGTCGATGTTGTTGAGGTAGTCCGAGAGCATCAGGCCCAGGTCGGCGAGCGTCGGGTCGCCGGCATGGAAGGCATCGGAGGCCGCGCCATACAGCTCCTGGGAGATCAGGCCGAAGTCTTCGGTGCCGCGCGCCTCGAGCATGCGCACCACCATGCGGTACTCCTTGCACATCCGCCGCATGATCTGGCCGACCGGATTGAACTGGCCGAGCTGGCGGGTGATGTCACGCTCGATGCTCTGGAATTCCGACTTCACCGCGGCGGAGTCGAACGACAGGGGCCGCCCCTGGTAGTAGGCACGGTCCACCGCCGGCGGCTCCTTGCCCTTGGCCTTGAGGAAGCCCTGGCGGATGTTGTCGTCCCACTTCACCGCATCGAGTACGCGGATGGGGGTCTGCGCCGCGACGATGCGATCGGACAGCGTGCGTATGGTCTGCTGGTACTCGTCCACCCCGGGACTCCTTGCTCGGATCGCTTATCTGCCCACGCGCTGGAAACGCGCCACTTCGACGAACAGGTCGGAATTGGCCGGATCGTCCAGGTAGGCCAGGACCCGCTCCGCCGGGCTGTCGATCAGCACGCCCGGGCCGTTGTCCTCCAGCCCCTCGGTGCTGCGCCCGCTCAGTTCCTTCTGCCCCACCGCCTCCTGGACCTGGTCGACATCGAGGTTGTAGACCACCAGTTCCTTGCCGTCGATCACTTCGAAACCGCCGATCAGGAAGTTGCCACCCAGGCGCTTGGGCACGCCTGCCGACAGGTACCAGCGGTTGCCATGGCGGGAGACGGTGAAGACGTATTCCTCGGGGGCCTTGCCCTTGGCCGTGGCCACTGCCCGGTAGGCATCGGCGCCGCTGCGGCTGATGGCCAGTGTCAGGGGCTCGCCCCAGGCGTCCTTGCTGCTCCATTTGCCGAGCAGTTCCCTGGGCGCGGCCTGGTTGCTGGGCAAGGGTTCGTGGAAGGTCACCAGACAGCCGCCCAGCAGCAGGAATGACAAGGTCAACAACACCACACGCCAGGCTTTCATCGGGTTCTCCTTGAAAAGGTCGGGGCCAGCCCGGGCCGCTCGCAGCTCAGGCCGATGCCAGCACCAGATGCAGGTACCGGGTAAGGATAGCGAGCATCTGCCCATCGGCTTGAGAATTCGCGTCCTTGAGCAGGCACTGATATTCCATCTGCTCGATTATCGCCGTCAACATCTGGGCATCCTGCTCGGGATGGCGCGACCCGACGACCTGGAGCATCTGCTGCGCACCCTGCAGAAGGATCTGCTCGTGGGCACACACCAGCTCGGCCAGGCGCGGGCACAGCAGCGCCTCCTGGCGGAAGGCCTGTTCGGCCATGAGGAAGTCGCGGCGGCTGTGGAACTGGCGGCTGACGTAGTCGGCGGTCATGCGTGCCACCTCGTCGGCCAAGCGTGCACGCGACTGCGGGCTGCCGTCGCCCTGGGCGAGCAACTGGCGCAATACCACCTCGGTATTGGCCCACAGCTTGGCCATGTACGCGGCGCTGCGCTCGACGTACTGGGCGAAGGTATCGGTGAGCAGGTCCTCGATGTCCTTGAAGTAGTAGGTGGTGGCCGATAGTGGCACTCCCGCCTCGGCGGCCACCGCCCGGTGGCGCACGCCACGCACGCCATCGCGCACGACGATGCGCATGGCGGCGTCGAGAATCTGCTGGCGGCGCTGTTCGCTGCCCTGGCGGGCGGTCTTGCGCCCTTGGTACTGCACGCTTTCGGCGACGGCGGTGGCCACGCCTGCCGCGCCTTGTTGGGCCATTGCGGGTGTCACGTCGGGTACCTCTGAAAGTGGAAGCGGTGGGATGCAAGCTGCAAGCGTCAAGCTACAAGAAAAAGCCTGTGCGCAGCCAGGCAGCGAAGCGGCCCCAAATGACAGCTGGAAATCTTAACTGACCGGCGCGGTGCATGCCGAATGGCGCTTTCCTGTGGCGTGCAGCTTGTCGCTTGCCGCCCAAAGAAAAGCCGCCTCGAAAGGCGGCTTGTTCAGGATGCTCAGGCCTGTGGACGCATGTGCGGGAACAGGATCACATCGCGGATCGATGGCGAGTTGGTCAGCAGCATCACCAGGCGGTCGATGCCGATGCCTTCGCCGGCGGTCGGCGGCATGCCGTACTCCAGGGCGCGGACGAAGTCGGCGTCGTAGTGCATGGCTTCGTCGTCGCCGGCGTCCTTCTCGGCCACCTGGGCCATGAAGCGCTCGGCCTGGTCCTCGGCGTCATTGAGCTCGGAGTAGGCATTGGCGATCTCGCGGCCACCGATGAACAGCTCGAAACGGTCGGTGACGCTCGGATTCTGGTCGTTGCGACGGGCCAGCGGCGAGACTTCGAACGGATACTCGGTGATGAAGGTCGGCTGCTCCAGCTTGCTCTCCACCAACTCCTCGAAAATCATCACCTGCAGCTTGCCCAGGCCCTCGTGGCCCAGCACCTTGGCGCCGGCTCGCTTGGCGATTTCACGGGCCTTGTCGACGTCCTGCAGGTCGGCCTCGGTGATGTCCGGGTTGTACTTGAGGATGGCCTCGAGCACGGTCAGGCGGGCGAATGGCTCGCCGAAATGGAACACCTTGTCGCCGTACGGCACGTCGGTGCTGCCCAGGACCAACTGCGCCAGCTCGCGGAACAGCTCCTCGGTGAGGTCCATGTTGTCCTTGTAGTCGGCATAGGCCTGGTAGAACTCGAGCATGGTGAACTCGGGGTTGTGCCGGGTCGAGACGCCTTCGTTGCGGAAGTTGCGGTTGATCTCGAACACCTTCTCGAAGCCGCCGACCACCAGGCGCTTGAGGTACAGCTCCGGCGCGATGCGCAGGAACATGGCCATGTCCAGGGCGTTGTGATGGGTCTCGAACGGCTTGGCCGCGGCGCCGCCGGGGATGGTCTGCAGCATCGGCGTCTCGACTTCGAGGAAGTCACGCTTGGCCAGGAAGTTGCGGATGTGCGAGATCACCTGGGAACGCACGCGGAAGGTCTTGCGGGTGTCCTCGTTGACCATCAGGTCGACGTAGCGCTGGCGGTAGCGCTGCTCGGTGTCGGTCAGGCCGTGGTGCTTGTCTGGCAGTGGGCGCAGCGACTTGGTCAGCAGGCGCACGTCGGTCATCTCGACGTACAGGTCACCCTTGCCGGAACGGGCCAGGGTGCCTTCGGCGCTGATGATGTCGCCCAGGTCCCAGGTCTTGACCGCGGCCAGGGTTTCTTCCGGCAGGGTCTTGCGGTTGACGTAGACCTGGATGCGCCCGGTCATGTCCTGGATGACCATGAACGAGCCACGGTTGAGCATGATGCGGCCGGCGACCTTGACCGGGATCGCTGCAGCTTCCAGCTCTTCCTTGGTCTTGTCGACGTACTGCTTCTGCAGGTCGTCGCAATAGCTGTCGCGGCGGAAGTCGTTGGGGAAGGCCTGGCCCTTGGCGCGCTCGGCGGCAAGTTTTTCCTTGCGCAGGGCGATCAGGGCGTTTTCTTCCTGTTGCAGGTCTTGCGGTGCGGTGTTGAGGTCGCTCATGTCGTCAATCTTTCCATCACGGGTTCGTTGCCCCTGCCAGGCAGGGATCGCGGCGCTTCGGTGGCCTGGGCAGGCCCGCTCGGGGAACGGGCCGTAGCTTGCATCGCGGTATCGGTGTGCGGTTCAAAGCCCCTGCTTGAGGCTCGCTTCCAGGTATTGGTCGAGGTCGCCATCCAGGACCTTCTGGCAGTCGCTGCGCTCGACGCCGGTACGCAGGTCCTTGATACGCGAGTCATCGAGTACGTAGGAGCGGATCTGGTGGCCCCAGCCGATATCCGACTTGCTGTCTTCCAGCGCCTGCGAGGCGGCGTTGCGCTTTTGCATCTCCATCTCGTACAACTTGGCCCGCAGCATCTTCATGGCGGTGTCCTTGTTGGCGTGCTGGGAGCGTTCGTTCTGGCAACTGACCACGGTGTTGGTCGGCACGTGGGTGATACGCACTGCCGAATCGGTGGTGTTTACGTGCTGGCCACCGGCACCGGAGGAGCGGTAGGTATCGATGCGCAGGTCAGCCGGGTTGATCTCGATCTCGACCTTGTCGTCGATCTCGGGCGACACGAACACCGCCGAGAACGAGGTATGGCGACGGGCACCGGAGTCGAACGGGCTCTTGCGCACCAGGCGGTGCACGCCGATCTCGGTACGCAGCCAGCCGAACGCGTATTCGCCCTTGATGTGCACGGTGGCGCCCTTGATACCGGCGACTTCACCCTCGGACAGTTCCATGATGGTGGCGTCGAAACCGCGCTTGTCGGCCCAGCGCAGGTACATGCGCAGCAGGATGTTGGCCCAGTCCTGCGCCTCGGTACCACCGGAGCCGGCCTGGATGTCCAGGTAGGCGTTGTTCATGTCCATCTCGCCGCTGAACATGCGACGGAACTCAAGCTGTGCCAGGCGTTCTTCCAGGCCCTCCAGCTCGGTCACGACGTCGCCTACGGCGCCTTCGTCATTTTCCTCGACGGCCATGTCGAGCAGGTCCTTGCAGTCGGCCAGGCCGCCGGACAGTTTGTCCAGGGTCTCGACGACCTGCGCCAGCATGGCGCGCTCGCGGCCCAGCCCCTGGGCATATTCGGGCTTGCTCCAGACGGCAGGGTCTTCCAGTTCGCGGTTGACTTCGATCAGGCGGTCAGCTTTTTGATCGTAGTCAAAGATACCCCCGAATGGACTGGGAACGCTCGGTAAGGTCCTTGATGGTGTTCAGGATCGGTTGGATTTCCATGGGTGCGCGGCTCTCGTGCGAATTCGGTGAAAAGCCCGCGAGTATAACCGAGTATGAGGGGTGCCTCCCACCCCCACTTGTCCCGTGCCGCCGCTGCTGCGGGCTACTGGATTCGATAGGCCCGCATGAACAACCCGACCACTTCCCGCACATGCGCCTCGGCCTCATCTCCTTGCAGGGGCGGCGCGCAGCCCAGCAGCAGGCGATAGTCCGGCGCCCCCTTGACCAGGCAGAAGAAATGCTCGGCCGCGCGCCACGGGTTGTCGATGCGCAACAGCCCCCGCTCGCCGACGCAGCGCAGCAATGCCTCCATTTCACCCAGCACCCGCTTGGGCCCGGCTTCCCAGAAGTACTGGCCGAACCCTGGGTCCTGGCTGCCCAGGGCAATGATCAGCCGGCTCAGCTTGACCGACTCGTCGCTGCTGATCAGCGCGTGGAACCCCCGGGCGATGTTCAGCAACACCTGCTCCAGCGGCACGCCTTCGGGCAGTTCGAAGATCAGGTCGGGCAACTGGGTCTGGCAGGTCGCCATGACCGCCGAACCGAACAGGGTCTGCTTGTCGGTGAAGTGGCTGTAGACGGTGAGCTTCGAAACACCTGCCGCCGCAGCGACCGCATCCATGCTGGTGTTGGCATAGCCAAGGCTGAGGAACAGCGTCTTGGCCGCTTCGAGGATGGCCTCGCGCTTGGCCAGGTCCTTGGGCCGGCCGGGGCCGATGGGTGCGTCGTTGGGCATTGGAATCCGTATCTGGTTGGAGGAGCGACCATCTTACCGGGTCGTGGGCCATACCGCTGCTCTGGATGTCGCGACGTCGTTGCGTTTTCGCCGCTGTGCCTGCTTCCACACCCCGCTTCCCTGACTTAATATACTCGCCAGTATAAATATTCGATGCGTTCCTTGCGAAAGGTCATTCACCATGTTGCGTCATGCCTTGCCCATCGCTCTGTCCGCCGCCGTGGCCCTGCTGCTGGCCGCCTGTGGCCAGGAAACCGCGGCACCGGCCGCCCCACGTCCGGCGCTGGTGGTCCAGCCCCAGCCAACCGGTGCCTCTGCCGACAGCTACCCGGGCGAGGTACGGGCGCGGTTCGAGCCGGAGCTGGCCTTCCGCATCGGCGGCAAGGTCAGCAAGCGCCTGGTGGAGGAGGGGCAGCGGGTCAAGGCCGACCAGCCGCTGGCCGAGCTCGACCCACAGGACGTGCGCCTGCAACTGGAGGCCAACCGCGCCCAACTGGCTGCCGCCGAGGCCAACCTGGCGCTGGTGCGTACCGAGCGTGACCGCTACCGGAAGCTGCTCGAGCGGCAGATGGTCAGCCGTTCCCAGTTCGACAATGCCGAGAACCTCTACCGCGCGGGGCTGGCGCGCCTGAAGCAGGCCCGTGCGGAGTTCGAAGTCGCCGGCAACCAGACCGAATACGCCGTGCTGCGCGCCCCCCAGGCAGGTGTCATCGCCAAGCGCCAGGTCGAGGTCGGCCAGGTGGTGGCGGCCGGGCAGACCGTGTTCACCCTGGCCGCCGACGGTGAGCGTGAGGTGGCCATCGGCCTGCCGGAGCAGCAGTTCGCCCGTTTTGCCGTGGGGCAGACGGTCAGCGTGGAGCTGTGGTCGCACCCCAACCAGCGCTACGAAGGGCGCATCCGCGAGCTGTCGCCGGCGGCCGACCCACGCTCGCGGACCTTCGCCGCGCGCATCGCCTTCACCTCGGCCAAGGCGCCGGCCGAACTGGGCCAGAGCGCCCGGGTATTCATCGCCCATGCCGAACGCTCGCCGTTGTCGGTACCGCTCTCGGCCGTCACCGCCGAGCAGGGCCAGGCCTATGTCTGGCGGGTGAACAAAGACAGTCGGTTGGAGCGCGCGGTGGTTCGCCTCGGCCCCTACGGTGCCGATAGCGTGCCGGTGCTGGAGGGTCTGGCGGCGGACGACTGGGTGGTCGCCGCCGGTGGTCATGTGCTGCGCGAAGGCCAGCAGGTGCGGCCTGTGGACCGTAGCAACCGTGAAGTGAACCTGGCGGCCAAGGAGTAAGTCCCGATGGGTTTCAACCTTTCCGCCTGGGCGCTGCGCAACCGCCAGATCGTGCTGTTCCTGATGATCCTGCTGGCGGCGGTCGGTGCCATGTCCTACACCAAGCTGGGGCAAAGCGAGGATCCCCCCTTCACCTTCAAGGCCATGGTCATCCGCACCCTGTGGCCAGGGGCCACCGCCGAGGAGGTCTCGCGCCAGGTCACCGAGCGCATCGAGAAGAAGCTCATGGAAACCGGCGAATACGAGCGGATCGTCTCGTTCTCCCGGCCTGGCGAGTCCCAGGTGACCTTCATGGCCCGCGATTCCCTGCACTCCGATGCCATCCCCGAGCTCTGGTACCAGATCCGCAAGAAGGTCGCGGACATCCGCCACACCTTGCCGCCGGAGATCCAGGGGCCGTTCTTCAACGATGAGTTCGGCACCACCTTCGGCAATATCTACGCGCTGACCGGCAACGGTTTCGACTATGCCGTGCTCAAGGACTACGCCGATCGCATCCAGATCCAGCTGCAGCGGGTCAAGGACGTGGGCAAGGTCGAGCTGGTCGGCTTGCAGGACGAGAAGATCTGGATCGAACTGTCAAACATCAAGCTGGCCACCCTCGGTGTGCCCCTGCAGGCGGTGCAGCAGGCGCTGCAGGAGCAGAACGCGGTCAGCACCGCAGGGTTCTTCGAGACCGCCAGCGAGCGCCTGCAGCTGCGGGTCAGCGGGCGTTTCGACAGTGTCGAGCAGATCCGCCAGTTCCCAATCCGTGTCGGCGACCGCACCTTGCGCATCGGCGATGTCGCCGAGGTGCACCGGGGGTTCAACGACCCTCCCGCGCCGCGCATGCGCTTCATGGGCGAGGATGCCATCGGCCTGGCGGTGTCGATGAAGGACGGCGGCGACATCCTGGTGTTGGGCAAGGCCCTGGAGGCGGAGTTCGCCCGCCTGGCGCGCAACCTGCCGGCGGGCATGGAACTGCGCAAGGTGTCGGACCAGCCCGCGGCGGTCAAGGCCGGGGTCGGCGAGTTCGTCCAGGTGTTGGTCGAGGCCCTGGCCATCGTCCTGCTGGTGAGTTTCTTCTCCCTGGGGCTGCGCACGGGCCTGGTGGTGGCGCTGGCGATCCCGCTGGTGCTGGCCATGACCTTCGCGGCCATGCACTACTTCGGCATCGGCCTGCACAAGATCTCCCTCGGCGCCCTGGTACTGGCGCTGGGCCTGTTGGTGGACGATGCGATCATCGCCGTGGAGATGATGGCGATCAAGATGGAGCAGGGCTTCGACCGGCTCAAGGCGGCCAGCTACGCCTGGACGAGCACGGCCTTCCCGATGCTCACCGGCACCCTGATCACCGCGGCGGGTTTCCTGCCGATCGCCACGGCGGCGTCGAGCACCGGCGAGTACACCCGGTCGATCTTCCAGGTGGTGACCATCGCCTTGCTCACTTCCTGGGTCGCCGCGGTGGTGTTCGTGCCCTACCTGGGCGAGCGGCTGTTGCCCGACCTGGCCAAGCGCCACGCAGCGCGCCAGGGCAGTGGCGCGCATGCGCCGGACCCGTACGCCACGCCGTTCTACCAGCGTGTGCGACGTGTGGTGGAATGGTGCGTGCGCCGGCGCAAGACGGTGATCGTGCTGACCATTGCCGCGTTCGTCGGCAGCATCCTGCTGTTCCGTTTCGTGCCGCAGCAGTTCTTCCCGGCCTCGGGGCGCCCCGAGCTGATGATCGACCTCAAGCTGGCCGAGGGCGCCTCCCTGAGCAACACCGCCGAGCAGGTCAAGCGCCTGGAAGCGCTGCTGCGCCAGCAGCAGGGCATCGACAACTACGTGGCCTATGTCGGCACCGGCTCGCCGCGCTTCTACCTGCCGCTGGACCAGCAGTTGCCAGCCGCCAGCTTCGCCCAGTTCGTGGTGCTGGCCAGGAGCCTGGAGG
Organism: Pseudomonas sp. I2; assembly: GCF_040984075.1. Taxonomy (NCBI): domain Bacteria; kingdom Pseudomonadati; phylum Pseudomonadota; class Gammaproteobacteria; order Pseudomonadales; family Pseudomonadaceae; genus Pseudomonas; species Pseudomonas sp. I2. The sequence goes on along the minus strand of NZ_JBCGFQ010000008.1, from coordinate 80,063 downwards.
ATCGCGAGACGCTGCGCAGTTGGTTGATCGCCACGCTCGACGAGCAGTTCCCCGACCTGCGCTCACGGGTCACGCGCCTGGAGAACGGCCCGCCGGTGGGTTATCCGGTGCAGTTCCGGGTCACCGGCGAGCATATCGAGAAGGTCCGTGCCCTGGCCCGCGAGGTGGCGGCCAAGGTTCGCGAGAACCCGCACCTGGTGAACGTCCACCTGGACTGGGAGGAGCCGAGCAAGGCGGTGTTCCTCGAGATCGACCAGGACCGGGCGCGGGCCTTGGGCGTGAGCACCGCGCACCTGTCGAGTTTCCTGCAGAGCTCGCTGACCGGCACCACGGTCAGCCAGTACCGCGAAGACAACGAACTGATCGAGATTCTCCTGCGCGGCACCCCGCAGGAGCGCAGCGAGCTGGGCAACCTGGGCAGCCTGGCCGTGCCCACCGACAACGGCCAGAGCGTGGCGCTGTCGCAGGTGGCGACCCTGGCGTACGGTTTCGAGGAAGGCATCATCTGGCACCGCAATCGCCTGCCGACGGTCACCGTGCGCGCCGATATCTACGGCAAGGAACAGCCGGCGACGCTGGTGCAGCAGATCCTGCCGACCCTGCAGCAGGTGCGCGACGCATTGCCGGATGGCTACCTGCTGGAGGTCGGTGGCACGGTGGAGGATGCCGAGCGCGGGCAGAAATCGGTGAACGCTGGCATGCCGCTGTTCATCGTGGTGGTGTTGAGCTTGCTGATGATCCAGCTGCGCAGTTTCTCGCGCACGGTGATGGTGTTCCTCACCGCGCCGCTGGGGCTGATCGGCGTGACCCTGTTCCTGTTGGTGTTCCGCCAGCCGTTCGGCTTCGTCGCCATGCTCGGCACCATCGCCCTGGCGGGGATGATCATGCGCAACTCGGTCATCCTGGTGGACCAGATCGAACAGGACATCGCCAGCGGCCTGGAGCGTTGGCAGGCGATCATCGAGGCCACGGTACGGCGTTTCCGGCCCATCGTGCTGACTGCCCTGGCGGCGGTGCTGGCGATGATCCCGCTGTCGCGCAGCGTGTTCTACGGGCCGATGGCGGTGGCGATCATGGGGGGGCTGATCGTGGCCACGGTGCTGACCCTGCTGTTCCTGCCGGCGCTATATGCGGCGTGGTTCAGGGTGCGGAAGGGGTAGCTGCAAGCTGCAAGTAAAAGCGGATCGCGGCGCGGTCTCGCTCTTGCTTGCAGCTTGCAGCTTGCAGCCGCGGCTGCGTCAGAGTGCTCCGAAGACCTTCTTGGCCAGGCTGGTCGCCGCCTCGGCTGGGTTCTGGCGAATGCTCTGCTCCTGCTTGGCGATCATCTCGAACAGGCCGTCCAAGGCCTTCTCGGTCACGTAGTTCTCGATGTTGGCGCTCTTGGCGTCGACCACGCCGAGGGCCACCGCTTGCCCGGCGAAGTTGTTGTATTGCTGGGCCAGGCCGACCTTGTCGGTGGCCTGCTTGACGATCGGCAGGAACTTGGCGCGAATCTCTTCGCGGCTGCTCTTGTTCAGGTACTGGGTGGCGGCGTCTTCACCGCCGCTGAGGATGCCCTTGGCATCGGTCACGGTCATCTTCTTCACCGCGTCGACGAGGATCGTCTGGGCCTGTGGCACGGCGGCCTCGGCGGCCTTGTTCATGCTGTCTTCCAGGGCCTGGACCTGCTCGCCCTTGCCGAACATCTTCATGGCCTTGGCAGCCTTGCCGAGGTTGCCCGGCAGCTCGATGCGCACGTCCGGGTTGTCGTTGAAGCCACCCGGCGTGCTCAGTTGCTTGACGGCGATCTGGGTGCCTTGGGTGAGGGCGTCCTTCAGGCCACCGGTGGCGTCCTTCTGGGTCAGGTCGCCGAGCGACAGGGCCAGGGCGCTGGCCGACAGCAGCAGGCCGGCGCACAGGGTGGTGAGGCGCAGGGAGGAGCGAATCATGGGGATTTCCTTATGGTTGAACATGAACAGGGGTCAGCGCACCGGATCGACCTTGATCCGCACCGGCTGCGGGTCGCTGCCGTCGAGCTTGACGCCATGGTGCTCGGTATTGATGAACAGCAGCTTACCGTCCAGCTCGATGCGTGCGCTGACCGCGTAGCGGTGGCCGGGCTTGACCTGGGCCGGGTCGTAGGTGAGGTGGAACGGCAGCGGGACATTGCCCTTGACCGGGCCGGCCTGGCTGGCCAGGGTCACCGCCGGGGCGTCCATCAGCGACACGTCCTGCAGGCTCACGCTCAAGGTCGCGCTCGGCGGCAGGGCCATGCGTTGCAGGTAGAAGACTTCGCCCTCCAGGCTGGCCTGGTTCGACGGGGTATGGCTGGAACAGGCTGCAAGCAGGGATGCGCAACACAGCATGAAGAGTTTTTTCATGGAATCTCCGGTGTCCTTGGGGCCGGCTTTTGGCCAACCCAAGGACTTTAACGGATTTTCGCCCGGGGCGAAGCCTCAGCTGGCCACGGCTTCCAGGGTTTCCTCGCGGTGCAGCGCCACCTGGCGGATCGACAGGCGCAGTTCCGCCGACAGCACGCGCTTGGCCACGCCTTCGGCGAGTTCGCCGAGCTTGTCGTGGTAACCCAGCTTGCCGTTGCCGTCCGGGCGCAGCACGCCCTGTTGGACGAGGGTCTGGATGAAGTGGCGGAACAGGGTCTTGTCGAAGAACTCGGGGGCATTCAGGCCATGCAGGATCGACAGGCGTTGGGCCATCATCACGCTCAGGTCTTCCAGCTCCTCGGCGGTCAGGCTGTGCTGGCCGCTGTTGAGCAACAGCGACGTGGCCATGTAGAAGCGCTGCAAGGTCTGGGTGATGGCACGGGCCAGCAGGGTCAGCAGGACGAACTGCCGGGAGCTGGGCGCCGGGCGCAGGTAGACGCCGTTCTCGAAGCGCAGCAGGCCTTGGCCGACCAGCGCCTCGAGCCATTGATCGATGACCTCGTCGAGCTGTTCCGGTGCCCAGCGCAGGAACAGTTCCGCCTGCAGGTAGGGATACAACGCCCGGACGTACTGGCCGACCAGTTCGCGGCTCATCCGCGAGCTGCTCTGGAAAAAGCTCGCCAGCAGGGCCGGCAGGGCGAAGATGTGCAGGACGTTGTTGCGGTAGTAGGTCATCAGCACCGCGTTGGCTTCGTCCAGGTAGAGGATGCGGCCCAGGGCATCGGTCTGTTCGGCCAGCAGGTCCATGCGCCGCACGTGCTCGATCAGCGCCTTGCCGTCGCCTTCGGGCAGGGTGGTGTGGGGCGAGTAGGGCACCTGGCGCAGCAAGGCCAGGTACAGGTCCAGGACCCGGGTCAAAGCCCGCTCGTCCAGGGCCAGGCGGCTGGTGGAGAGCAGCGCCAGGGCCACCAGGTTGACCGGGTTGATCGCCGCCGCCTCGTTCAGGTGCCGGGCCACGGTCTCGCCCAGGCGCGTGGTGGTCTCGTTGAGCCAGGCCGGACGGAACTGCGGGGCCAGCACCTGCTCACGCCAGCCGGGTTGCTGCTGGTCGAGAAAGCCCGCCAGGCGGATCGGCTCGCCGAAGTTGACGTAGACCTGGCCGAAGCGCTGCTTCAGCGCACCGATGACCTTGAAGATGTCGAAGATCGACTCTTTCTTCTTGCTCGCACCGCGCAGTTCTCCCAGGTAGGTGCGGCCCTCCAGCACTCGCTCGTAGCCGATGTACACCGGTACGAAGACGATCGGTGTACGTGACGAGCGCAGGAAGCTGCGCAGGGTGATCGCCAGCATGCCGGTGCGTGGCTGCAGCATGCGCCCGGTGCGCGAGCGCCCGCCCTCGACGAAGTACTCCACCGGGAAGCCCTTGGTGAACAGGGTATGCAGGTATTCGTTGAATACCGCCGTGTACAGTGGGTTGCCCTTGAAGGTGCGGCGCATGAAGAAGGCCCCGCCACGGCGCAGCAGGCCGCCGATCACCGGCATGTTGAGGTTGATGCCGGCGGCGATGTGCGGTGGCGTCAGGCCGTTGCGAAACAGCAGGTAGGACAGCAGCAGGTAGTCGATGTGGCTGCGGTGGCAGGGCACGTAGATCACCTCGTGGCCCGGCGCGATGCCCTGTACCTGCTCGATGTGGTTGACCTTGATGCCGTCGTAGATCTTGTTCCAGAACCAGCTGAGCACCACTTCGAGGAAGCGGATCGCGGTGTAGGTGTAGTCGGAGGCGATCTCGTTGCCATAGCGCAGCGCCTGGGCTTCGGCCTTGGCGTAGGGGATCTGCGCCCGTTCGGCCTCGTCGGCGATGGCCTGGCGTACCAGTGGGTCGTGCACCAGGCCCTTGACCAGATTGCGCCGGTGGGAGATGTCCGGGCCGATCACCGCGGTCTTGAGGTTGCGAAAGTGTACCCGCAGCAGGCGCTGGGCCATGCGCACGGTGCGCTCATGGCCCTTGTTGTGCTGCACCAGCTCGCGCAGGTGGATCGGTGCGGAGAACTGCACTCGGGTCTTGCGCCCCAGGATCAGCACGGTCAGCAGGCGGCGCAGGCGCCCGGTCACCGCCCAGCTGTCGGCGAACAGCAGCTTCCACGGGCTCGACTCGCTGGCCGGCGACTGGCCCCAGAACACGCTGACCGGGATGACCTGCGCGTCTTCCTCGGCGTGCTGGCTCACCGCGGCGACCAGGCGTTCGAGAGTCGGTGGCGCACCGCGTTTGTCGTGGCGGCCCAGCCAGTCAGGGTCGGGCGTCAGGTAGAAGAAGCCTGCCGGCTCCTGCAGCGAGCCCACGGCGACGGGCAGGACCGGGCGTGGCAGCCCCGCCTTGGTGCATTCGCGGTCCAGCACGGCCAGGTCAGTGAGCGACGGCGAGGGCAGGGCGTAGAACACCGGGCGACCACGGTCGAGCTGCAGGGTCAGGGAGGACTGGTTGATGGTCTCGGAGCGCACCCACAGGTACAACAGGCGACGCAAGGCGCCGAAGATCAGGCGGCGCAGGGGGGAACGGGTCATGGGGTGTGTGCCCTGGATGAGATTTTTCGGGTGATATTCCAGCCAGTTAGTCTGCCGTATCCGCGCAAGTTCGGCAAAATCCGCCAATTAGCGCCCCAGTCATGAAATTTTTTTGTTCCCTGTCATATACTCGGTCCGCAGCTTGCAGGATATTTCGGCAAGCTGCGTCGGCATGGGGCGATGACCCTGTGCCTGCACGGCGATCTTCAAAATAAAAATCCGGAGTAGTTCAGATGTCGTCTCGTGAGACTGGGAATGTGAAGTGGTTCAACGATGCCAAAGGCTATGGCTTCATTCAGCGCGAAGGTGGTGCGGATGTGTTCGTCCACTATCGGGCGATCCGCGGTGAGGGGCATCGTACCCTGGTCGAAGGACAGCGGGTGGAATACGCCCTGGTGCAGGGCCAGAAAGGCCTGCAAGCCGAGGACGTAGTCGGCCTCTGAGGCGCGCTCCGGGCTGCAAGCCACAAGCTTCAAACTGCAAGTTGACCGTGTGACTTGCAGCTTGATGCGATCTGTCTTGCAGCTTGAGCTTGCAGCTTCAACCCGTGCGCCAGGTGATTTCCTGTTCACCGTCGGCGCTGATGCGGATCCAGCGATCGGCATCTTCTTCCCCATCTTCCTCGACCCAACTGCCCGGCGCGCAGCGCACTTCGACGCCCAGTGCGGCATAGGCGGCGCGCGCGCAGGCGATGTCGTCGTCCCATGGGGTCTGGTCGCTTTCCAGGAACAGGCTGTTCCATTTCCCTACAGCCTTGGGTACCCAGGTGACTGGAATGTTACCGGCCGTGCACTTCCAGGTCTGGCCTTTCTGCTGCCACTCGCTGCAAGGGCCCAATGCCTGGCCGAGCCACGCGGCGATCTGCTTGTGGTCGACGTCGGTGTCCTTCAGGTAGATCTCGATATCGGGTTGGCGCATAAAGGGCTCCGGGTGTGCTCAGTCTTGGCGCACGAAATAGTCATAGCGCATGGATACGGTGACCTCGAACGGCTCGGGTTGGTCGATCACCCGCGCCCGTTTCTGGGCACTGGCTCGCCAGCCGTGCGGGGTCATGGCCAACAGGTCGGCACGGGCCTTGGGCGCCGCCAGGGCCAGCGTGAACTCCAGCACCTCGCCATGGGCGTGGGCCATGCCCTCGGGCACCAGGGCCAGGTGCTTGTCGTCGGCGTAGGGCCGCACTTCATCGTAGAGCACCTGGCGCAGTTCCATCAGGTGACCGCTGGTCGGGCCGACCCGCAGCAGGCCGCCGCCGGGGCTGAGCAGCCGCTTGGCTTCCTGCCAGTCCAACGGGCTGAACACGCTGGCGATGAAGTCGCAGCTGGCATCGACCAGGGGGACCCGGGCCATGCTCGCCACCAGCCAGGTCACCGCCGGGGCGCGGCGACAGGCGCGCTTGACCGCCTCCCGGGAGATGTCCAGGGCATAGCCGTCGCTGCCGGGCAGGGCCTGGGCGATCTGCGCTGTGTAGTAGCCTTCGCCGCAGCCGATGTCCAGCCAACTGCCGGGCTGGCGCTCGGCGGCCAGTTCGGCCAGGCGGCGTGCCACCGGTGCGTAGTGGCCGGCGTCGAGAAAGTCCCGGCGCGCCTCGACCATGGCCTGGTTGTCGCCTGGGTCGCGGCTGTTCTTGTGCTGTACCGGCAGCAGGTTCAGGTAGCCCTGGCGGGCCCGGTCGAAGCGGTGCCCGGCCGGACACAGCACACCGTTGTCGAGCCGGGTCAGGGCGGCCTGGCAGAGAGGGCAGGCGAGCATCAGGCGAGCAACCGTACCAGGGTCTGGTAGTAGATCTCGGTCAGCAGCTCGAGGTCGCTGGCCAGGATGCGCTCGTTGACCTGGTGGATGGTGGCGTTGACCGGGCCGAGCTCCACCACCTGGGTACCCAGGGTGGCGATGAAGCGGCCATCGGAGGTGCCGCCGCTGGTGGACGGCTGGGTCTGGCGACCGGTGACCGCCGTGATGCTCGACGACACCGCATCGAGCAGTTCACCCGGCTCGGTGAGGAACGGCAGGCCCGACAGCGCCCAGTCGATCGACCAGTCGAGCTGGTGCTTGTCGAGGATCGCCGCGACCCGTTGCTGCAGGCCTTCGACCGTCGACTCGGTGGAGAAACGGAAGTTGAACAGCGCGGTCAGTTCGCCCGGCACCACGTTGGTCGCACCGGTTCCCGAATTGAGGTTGGAGATCTGGAAGCTGGTCGGCGGGAAGAAGGCGTTGCCCTCGTCCCAGTGCTCGGCGGCCAATTCCGCCAGGGCCGGCGCGGCCAGGTGGATCGGGTTGCGCGCCAGGTGCGGGTAGGCCACGTGGCCCTGCTTGCCGCGTACGGTCAGCTTGGCGCCGAGCGAGCCGCGGCGGCCGTTCTTGACCACGTCGCCGAGCAGGCTGGTGCTCGACGGTTCGCCGACGATGCACCAGTCCAGGCGCTCGTTGCGCGCGGCCAGGCGCTCGACCACGGCCTTGGTGCCGTGGTGGGCCGGGCCTTCCTCGTCGCTGGTGATCAGGAAGGCGACCTTGCCACGGTGGTTGGGGTAGTCGCGCACGAAGCGCTCGCTGGCCACCACCATGGACGCCAGGCTGCCCTTCATGTCGGCGGCGCCACGGCCGCAGAGCATGCCTTCGGCGTCGATCAAGGCGTCGAACGGCTCATGCTGCCAGGCCTGCACGGGGCCGGTGGGAACCACGTCGGTGTGGCCGGCGAAGCACAGCACCGGACCGTCCTGGGTGCCATGGGTGGCCCAGAAGTTGTCGACCTCCTCGATACGCATCGGCTCGAGCTGGAAGCCGACGGCCTCCAGGCGCTGCATCATCTGGGCCTGGCAGTCGGCGTCGACGGGGGTGACCGAGGGGCGACGGATCAGGTCGCAGGCCAGTTGAAGGGTGGGCGAGAGCTCGGCTGGGGCCGTCATGAAGGACTCCGGGGGCAAGGCAGGGCGGGAAACAGGGGCGTTATCTTATATCAAACGGTGCCGGCGGGCACGGGACATTGGGCTGCAGCCCATCGCCGGCAAGCCGGCGATGGGGCGCGAAGCGGCCCCGGTATCAGGCCGCCTTGGCCTCGGCTGCCTTGGTCGCCGGCCTGGGCAGCGACGACAGCAAGGCCATCACCAGCGCCGCCAGGTACGGCAGCGACTGCACCAGCAGCATCGTCACCCAGAAGCGCATGTCCGTGCCGGGCAAGCCCTGGACCAGATAGATGCCCAGCGCCGCCCCCCACAGCAGGAGCATGATGAACAGTTCCTCGCGGGCCTCGGCGATCGCCACCAGCAGGCCGTGGCTGTCGGCATGCTTCGGCGTGCGGAAGAACGGCATGCTGCTGGTGAAAAAGCCATACAGCACCGCCTTGGCGATGGTGTGCGACAGCGCCAGCCCCGCCAGGGCGGCGGCGAAGGCGTCCTTGAGGTCGACGCCCACGGCGCGGCGGTAGAGGAAGATGATCTTGCCGACCTTGAAGAAGAACAGTGCCAGCGGCGGGATGGCGAAGATCATCAGCGGTGGGTCGACCCGGTGCGGGACGATGATCATCGCCGCCGACCAGAGCAGGGCACCGACGGTGAAGAAGATGTTCATGCCATCGGCGATCCATGGCAGCCAGCCGGCCAGGAAGTGATAGCGCTGGCCACGGGTCAGCTCGCTGCCCTCGCCGCGCAGCAGCGCCCCGGCGTGGTGCTTGATGATCTGGATGGCGCCGTAGGCCCAGCGCAAGCGCTGTTTCTTGAAGTCGATGAAGGTATCGGGCATCAGGCCCTTGCCGTAGCTGTGGTGGGCGTAGGCGGCCGAATAGCCCCGCTCGAAGACCCGCAGGCCCAGCTCGGCGTCCTCGCAGATGCACCACTGGGCCCAGCCCAGTTCTTCCAGGACCGAGCGGCGGGTCATGGTCATGGTGCCATGCTGGATGATCGCGTCACGGTCGTTGCGGGTGACCATGCCGATATGGAAGAACCCCTTGTACTCGCTGTAGCACAGCTTCTTGAAGGTGCTTTCGTGCTGGTCGCGGTAGTCCTGGGGCGATTGCACCACGGCGATCTTCGGGTCGGCGAAGTGCGGCACCATGTGCTTGAGCCAGTTGCGGTCGACGCAGTAGTCCGAGTCGATCACCGCGATCACTTCGGCGTCCTTGGCGGTATGCGGGATCAGGTAGTTCAGCGCGCCCCCCTTGAAACCGGCCAGGGGCGCCACGTGGAAGAACCTGAAGCGTTCGCCGAGCCGCTCGCAATACGCCTTGAGCGGCTCCCACACGGCCGGGTCCCGGGTGTTGTTGTCGATCACCAGCACTTCGTAGTCGGGGTAGTCGAGGGCGGCGAGGGCGTCGAGGGTCTGCTTCACCATCTCTGGCGGTTCGTTGTAGCAGGGCACGTGGATCGAGACCTTGGGCCGGTAGGCGGTATCGGCCTGCACCGGCAGGAACTCCCGGCGGCGTTTCCTGATCCACACCGCCTCGGCCAGTTCATGGGCTTCGGTGAGCAGGACGATGAACACGCCGATGGCGCCCAGGGCCAGCAGGCATCCGACGGTCAGGCTGAACCAGGTGCTGTACTGCTGGCTGTAGTCGTAGGCGATCCACACCAGGGCCGAGCCGCAGAGGAAGGTGATGAAGGTGAGGAAGGTGCGGCCACGCTGGCGCAGGGCCGAGCCGTCGATCAGCAGCACCGCCAGGGCGATCATCGCCAGCACCACCGAGGCCACGGCCAGGGCGCGCCACTGCGGGATCGCCACCACTGGGCCTTCGAAGTTGAATTTCTGCTGGCGTTCGGCGTTGAACACGCCCCAGTAAGCGCCCACCGAGCCTTCGTCGCTGGCTTTCCAGGGCTGGTCGTAGGCTTCGATGACGAAATAGTTGTAGCCCCGACGATTGAGCGTGCTGAGCAGGGTGCGCAGGTAGATCGCCTGGTCGGCCTGGGTGGCATCGGCGCCGCCGCGCATGCGGCCATTGCTCGGCCAGCCGACTTCCGACAGCAGCAGCGGCTTGCGTGGGAACTGTTGCTTGAGCTCGCGGGTGCGTTCGAGGACGAACTGCACGGCGTCCTGCATCGGCACGAACTCCCAGTAGGGCAGGATGTGCGCGGCGATCAGGTCGACGTGCCGGGCCAGTTGCGGGTTCGCCTTCCAGATGTGCCATTGCTCGCTGGTGGTCACCGGTACCTTGACGGCGGCGCGTACCCGGTCCAGGTACTGGATCAGCGCCTCGGGGGTGATCTCTTCGCGGAACAGCGCCTCGTTGCCCACCACGACCCGTACCACGCTGCGTGAGGTGTTGGCCAGCTCGATGGCCTTGGCGATCTCGCGCTCGTTGCGCTCCAGGTCCGGGCTGATCCACACGCCCAGGGTAATCCGCAGGCCAAGCTCCTCGGCCAGGCGCGGGATCTGTGCCTGGCTACCTTCGACGGTGTAGATGCGGATGCTGTCGGTCAACCCGCTCAACTGCTCCAGGTCCTGGCGGATCTGCGCCTCGCTCGGAAACTGCCCCTTCTGCGGGCTTTGCCCGAGGCGGAACGGTGAGTAGGAGAAGCCGGAGATCTGCTCGGGCCAGGCGGGGGCCGAGACAGGGCGGTTGACCAATGCCCAGAAGCCGGTGAACAGCGCGGCGATGGCCAGCACCACCACCAGGTTGAGACCGAATTTGCGTGATGACATACGTGTATTCGAGGTTCCGAGGAGAGGAGCGGGGCGTGGGTCCTTCGCTTGCCAGGTGCCGGTAGTGGGATGGATGGTCGGCTGAAGATGAGGTCTGGGCCCGCTCGGTTGTCGTCCAGGTCCGATTATTGGGTGGGACATTAAAACAGGATTGGCGGATTCTTTACCAATTCGGGGCGCTCGGCTGCGTCAGGTGGTGGCCCTTGTGTCGCGAAAGGGGCGCGCAGCGGCTCCACTGGCATATAATGCGCGCCGTTTTTCGCGGGGTATGAAGATGAGCACAGAAGATCCACGCTTCGCTGGCGTCGCCCGGTTGTACGGCGACCAGGGGTTGCAGCGCCTGCAGCAGGCCCATGTGGCCGTCGTCGGCATCGGCGGCGTCGGCTCCTGGGCGGCAGAGGCCCTGGCGCGCAGCGGTGTGGGCGAGATCACCCTGTTCGACCTCGACGACGTCTGCGTCAGCAACACCAACCGTCAGGCTCATGCCCTGGATGGCCAGGTGGGCCGGCCCAAGGTCGAGGTCATGGCCGAGCGCCTGCGGGCGATCAATCCGGCCTGCCGTGTGCATGCGGTGGCCGACTTCGTCACCCGCGACACCATGGTCGAGTACATCACCGAGCAGATGGACTGCGTCATCGACTGCATCGACAGCGTGATGGCCAAGGCCGCGCTGATCGCCTGGTGCCGGCGCCGCAAGATCACCATCGTCACCACCGGTGGCGCTGGCGGGCAGATCGACCCGACCCAGGTACAGATCGGCGACCTGAACAAGACCTTCAATGACCCGCTGGCCTCGCGGGTGCGTTCCACCTTGCGCCGCGACTACAACTTCTCGCGCAATGTCAGCCGCAACTACGGTGTGCCTTGCGTGTTCTCCAGCGAGCAACTGCGCTACCCCAAGGGCGATGGCAGCGTGTGTTTGCAGAAGAGCTTCGTCGGCGAGGGCGTGCGCCTGGACTGTGCCGGGGGCTTCGGTGCGGTGATGATGGTCACCGCGACCTTCGGCATGGTCGCGGCGAGCAAGGCGGTGGAAAAACTGGTGGGCGGCGCCCGGCGGCCGTCGGAGCGGGTGAAGGCGGTACCAGCGGCCGAGTGAGGGGGCGACCGTCAGGTTCCTGTGAGGGTCAGCTCTCAAGCTTTTCAGCTGTCCTTGGGGCTGCTTGACTTGTCTGGCATTGCGGCCCGCCCGCGAATGGATTCACCACCGACTCAATGGCCGGATGCCAATTCCGCCATGCGCTGCAGCACCGCATGCAGGCCATTGCTGCGCGAGGGCGAGAGCTGTCGCTCCAGCCCCAATGAAGCGAACCAGCCGCCCAGGTCGACCTGCGCCAACTGCGCGCTGTCCAGCCCTTGCACCCGTACCAGCAGCAAGGCCAGCAGGCCTCGCAACAGGCGGGCATCGCTGCTGGCCTTGAAACGCCACTGGCCGTCCTGCTGCTCGGCCACCAGCCAGACCAGGCTCTCGCAGCCATGCACACGGTTGGCCTCGGTCTTTTCCGAATCCTCCAGCGGCGCCAGGCAATCGCCCCACTGCATCAACAGGCGCGCGCGCTGTTCCCAGCCACGGGCCTGCGCGAAGCTTTCCAGCGCTTGACTGGCCGCTTCCGGCAGGCTCATCGCAGCAGCTCCAGGCCCTGGTCGAGAGCCTCGAAGAAGCGCTGCAGGTCGTCGCTGTCGTTGTACAGGGCCAGCGACACGCGGATCGCCCCTTCCAGCCCCAGCCCCTTGAGCAGCGGCATGGCGCAATGGTGCCCGGCGCGCACGGCGATGCCCTGCTCGGTCAGCACGTGGGCGATGTCGGCGTTGTGCACGCCCTCGACGACGAAGCTGGCCAGGGCCGCCTGGGGCGTGCCGAGCAGGCGGACACCCTCGCGGTCGGCGAGCCCGCGCAGCAACTGCTGGTGCAGGCTGGCTTCATGGTTGGCCACGGCCTGGGCGTCGAGGCTGGCGAGATAATCGAGGGTCGCCCCCAGGCCGATGACCCCGGCGATCGGCGGGGTGCCGGCCTCGAAGCCCAGCGGCGCGGGGCGGAAGCTCGCGCTGTGGTAGTCGGCCAGTTGCACCATTTCGCCCCCGAACTGCCAATGGCGTAGCTTCTCCAGCGCCTGTCGCTGGCCATACAGCACACCGACGCCCTCGGGGCCGTACAGCTTGTGGCTGGAGAACACATAGAAGTCGCAGCCCAGCTGTTGCACGTCATGGCGGCCATGGACCACGCCCTGGGCGCCATCGACCACGGTCAGGGCGCCCTGGGCCCGCGCGTGGGTCAGCAGCGCTGGCAGGGGCTGCCAGGTACCGAGCACGTTCGACAACTGGCTGACTGCCAGCACGCGGGTACGTGGGCCGATCAGTTGCAGGGCCTGGTCCAGGTCGATACGCCCGTGCTCGTCCAGCGGCAGCACCACCAGGCGCAGGTTGCGCCGCCGGGCCAGCTGTTGCCAGGGCAGCAGGTTGGCATGGTGTTCCAGGGCGCTGACGGCGATCTCGTCGCCGGCCTCCAGGTGCGCTTCCAGGCCATAGGCCAGCAGGTTCAGTGCCGAGGTGGCGCCATGGGTGAAGATGACCTGCCGTGCATCGGCGGCATTGAGCCAGGCAGCGACCTTGTCGCGGCTGCTTTCGAAGGCCTGGGTGGCCAGTGCGCCAGGCAGGTGCTGGGCACGGTGCACGTTGGCTGCACCATCGCCGTAGTAGTGACTCAGGGCGTCGAGCAACGCCTGGGGTTTCTGGGTGGTGGCGGCGCTGTCCAGGTAGGTCTGGTGCTGCCGTTGCAGGGCGGCGATGGCGGGAAAGTCGGCACGCCAGGGGGAGGGCTGGAACATGGTGTTGAGACCTGGAAATAAAAACGGGCCTGGCACAGGGCCAGACCCGATCTTATCACTTCGAACCGCGGAAGGTTCTCAGTTATGGGCGTGCAGCGCCTCGTTCAGCTCGATGGCCGACTTGTGGGTCTTGCACTCCACAGCGCCGGAAACCGAGTTGCGGCGGAACAGCAGGTCGGCCTGGCCGGCCAGTTCGCGTGCCTTGACCACTTTGACCAACTGGTTCTGCTCGTCGAGCAGTTGCACCTTGGTGCCGGCAGTGATGTACAGGCCGGCTTCCACGGTGTTGCGGTCGCCCAGCGGGATGCCGATACCGGCGTTGGCGCCGATCAGGCAGCCTTCGCCGACGGTGATGACGATGTTGCCACCGCCGGACAGGGTGCCCATGGTCGAGCAGCCGCCACCCAGGTCGGAACCCTTGCCGACGAACACGCCGGCCGACACGCGGCCTTCGATCATGCCCGGGCCTTCGGTGCCGGCGTTAAAGTTGACGAAGCCCTCGTGCATGATGGTGGTGCCTTCGCCGATGTAGGCGCCCAGGCGTACACGGGCGGTGTCGGCGATGCGCACGCCGGCCGGGACCACGTAGTCGGTCATCTTGGGGAACTTGTCCACCGAGAACACTTCCAGCAGCTCGCCCTTCAGGCGCGCTTCCAGCTGCTGCTCGGCCAGTTCCGCCAGGTCGATGGCGCCCTGGTTGGTCCAGGCGACGTTCGGCAGCAGCGGGAAGATGCCGGCCAGGCTCACGCCGTGGGGCTTGACCAGGCGGTGGGACAGCAGGTGCAGCTTCAGGTAGGCCTCGGGAGTGGAGGCCAGGGCGCCGTCCTCGGCCAGCAGGGTGGCGACCAGCGGCTTGTGGCTTTCGGCCAGGCGGGTCAGCAGCGCGCCCTGGGCGGCATCGATGCCTTTGACCGCTTCGGCCAGCTGGGCGGCCTGGGCGGTGCTGAAGGTGATGGCCTGGTTGCCGCCTTCATAGCCAAGGATCGGCGCCACGGCGGCGACCAGCTCGGCGCTCGGGGCGAGCAGGGGCTGGGCGTAGAAGACTTCCAGCCAGGCGCCCTGGCGGTTCTGGGTGCCGACACCGAAGGCCAGGCTGAACAGGGTAGTGGACATGCAGTTACCTCATGCGAATAAGGGGTTGAAGCGAAGGCGGGCTCAGGCCAGCGCCGCGGCGTACAGGTCGGGCTTGAAGCCGACCAGGGTGCGCTCGCCGAGGTCGAGCACCGGGCGCTTGATCATCGACGGTTGGGCGAGCATCAGTTCGACGGCCTTGGCTTGGTCGAGATCGGCCTTGCTGGCGTCGTCGAGCTTGCGGAAGGTGGTGCCGGCGCGGTTGAGGACCACTTCCCAGCCGTGCTCGTCGCACCAGCGGTTGAGGCTGTCGCGGTCGATGCCCTGGGTCTTGTAGTCATGGAATTGGTAGCCGATGGCTTTTTCGTCAAGCCAGGTACGGGCCTTTTTCATGGTGTCGCAGGCCTTGATGCCGTAGAGAGTGTAAGCCATTGAATTCATCGGGGATCGTTGGCTTCCCCAATCCTCCCCCTGTTTTCCCGAAAATAAGTCGCCGGATTATGCGACATCGTTCCCCTCAGCGCCACGGCTGGCGCAGCCAGGTCAGGCGACCAGGGGGTGCACGGTTCGCAGGATTTGCACGCCATGCTCCTGCTCGACCTTGCGCAGGTCATAGGCCATTTGCAAGTCGAGCCAGAATTGCGCAGTGGTGTTCAGGCAAATGGATAGCCGTAGCGCCATGTCGGCCGAAATGCCGCCGCGCTGAAACCCATCTCCCGCTGGAACTCTTCGCGCAGGATTTCGCCAGGATGTATTGGACGCATGCCGTTCTTGAGCATGATGCACCTCAGTGGTAATCGACAATTTCAACGTCTTCCGGCCCTCACGGCCCATAGACAGCCCAGGTGCCATTGAGCGTTGATGGGGCGCCGCCAGCGTGCCAGTGGACGAGCTTTGGTCAGGCGGGTCAATCAGGTGCGGGTAGTATTGTGTTACATATTCTTCAGCCAGCTGCGACTTTCGTGCAGCGTTCCTTCTTCCCGGGACATCGCTAACATATTGTTTCAATGGCGATGATTCGCCCCGCTGTCGCTTTGTTCGGATCACACAGGAAGCTTTGCCGATGCAGTCAGCCTATACCGTCCTTATCTTGCTGACGCTGGTAAGCGTGTCGAAACTGGTCGGGCGGATGATCCCGTTGCCCCTGCCGCTGGTGCAGATCGCCGCCGGCGCCTTGCTGGCCTGGCCGACCCTGGGCCTGCATGTGACCCTGAACCCGGAGCTGTTCCTCTTCCTGTTCCTGCCGCCGCTGCTGTTCGCCGATGGCTGGCGCATGCCCAAGCGCGAGTTGTGGCGCCTGCGCGGGCCGGTGGTGGCGCTGGCGGTGGGGTTGGTGCTGTTCACCGTGGTCGGCGCAGGCTACTTCATCCATTGGTTGCTGCCGAGCATCCCCCTGGCGGTGGCCTTCGCCCTGGCGGCGGTACTGTCGCCCACCGATGCCGTGGCGGTCTCGGCCATTACCCAGGACCGTTTGCCCACGCCCTTGATGCACATGCTCCAGGGCGAAGCGTTGATGAACGATGCCTCGGGCCTGGTGACCTTCAAGTTCGCTCTGGCAGCGGCGATCACCGGGGTGTTCTCCCTCGCCGAAGCGAGCCTGACCTTCGTCCTGGTGGCGCTCGGCGGCCTGGCTGTCGGTGTCGCCCTGAGCTGGCTGGTCGGTCGCCTGCGGGCCTGGATGATCGCCCGTGGCTGGGACGACCCGGCGACCCATGTGGTGTTCATGCTGCTGCTGCCGTTCGCCGCCTACGTGGTGGCCGAGCGCCTGGGCGTATCCGGCATCCTGTCTGCGGTGGCTGCCGGCATGATGCAGAGCTGGCTCGACCTGTTGCCGCGGCAGACCAGTACGCGCTTGCTCAACCGCAGTGTCTGGTCGTTGCTGGAGTTCGCCTTCAACGGCCTGATCTTCCTGCTGCTGGGCCTGCAACTGCCAGACATCATCAAGGCGGTGGTCAGCCACGAGACCTCGTTGTGGCCGACGCTGGCCTGGCGCTGCCTGGACGTGGTGGCGATCTTCATGGCGCTGGTGCTGTTGCGCTTCGTCTGGGTACAGAGCATCTGGCGTGCGATTGGTGTCATCCGGCGTTGGCGTGGCAAGCCGGACCTGGTGCTGTTGCCGACCACACGCTCCTGCCTGCTGCTGACCCTCGGCGGGGTGCGGGGAGCGGTGACCCTGGCCGGTGTGATGTCGGTGCCGTTGCTGATCGGTGCCGGTAAGGCGTTCCCCGAGCGTGACCTGCTGATCTTCATCGCGGCTGGGGTGATCCTGATGTCGCTGGTCAGTGCCTGCCTCGCCTTGCCGCTGTTGTTGCGCGGCGTGACCAAGAGCCCGGACGAGCGCTTGCGCCAGGAAGTCCAGGACGCCTGGCGACGTACGGCGGAGGCGGCCATCCACGCCCTGGAGGCCGAGGAGGTCATCGATGCCAATGCCCCCCAGGATGCGGCCCAGGCGACCTTGGCCACCGAACTCAAGGCGCGCCTGATGGCCGAGTATCGCGATGAGCTGGCCAGCTACAACGACAGCGCCGAGGCGCGGGCCCTGGCCGAGCAGATGGATCAACTGGAGCGCCGCCTGCGCATACGCGCGTTGCGGGCCCAGCGCCTGGAGCTCTACAACCTGCACCGCCAGCATCTGGTCGGGGACGAGGTGGTGCGCCAGGTGCTCGGGGAGTTGGACATGAGCGAGGCGAACCTGGGGCAGGTCAGGTAGATCGCCGGGGGCTGCAAAGCGGCCCCCGAGGCATCAGCGCTCGCTCAGGAAGTCACGAATCCGCTCGGCCGCCTCGATGCACTCGGCCAGTGGCGCGACCAGTGCCATCCGCACGCGCCCGGCCCCCGGGTTGACCCCATCCACCTCGCGCGACAGGTAAGAGCCCGGCACCACTGTCACATGCTCAGCCTCGAACAGGTCGCGGGCGAAGTCGGCGTCGCTGCCCGGCACCTTGGCCCACAGGTAGAAGCTGCCATCCGGGCGCTGCACGTCCATGACCGGCTGGAGGATGTCCAGCACGGCGTCGAACTTGGCCCGGTACTGGTCGCGGTTCTCGCGCACGTGGGCTTCGTCCTGCCAGGCGGCGATGCTGGCCAGCTGGGTCTGCACCGGCATGGCGCAGCCATGGTAGGTGCGGTACAGCAGGAACGGCTTGATGATCTCGGCGTCACCGGCCACGAAGCCCGAGCGCAGCCCTGGCAGGTTGGAGCGCTTGGACAGGCTGTGGAACACCACGCAGCGCTTGAAGTCGCTGCGGCCAAGCGCCGCGCAAGCGCTCAGCAGGCCGGGCGGCGGTGCGTCCTCGTCGAAGTACAGCTCGCTGTAGCATTCGTCGGCGGCGATCACGAAGTCGTGCTCGTCAGCCAGGGCGATCAGTTTCTTGAGCGTGTCCATCGGCACCAGGGCGCCGGTGGGGTTGCCCGGGGAGCACAGGAAGAGGATCTGGCAGCGCTGCCAGACCTCGGCCGGCACGGCGTCGAAGTCCGGGTTGAAGCCGTTGTCCGCCAGGCATGGCAGGTAGTGCGGGGTGGCGCCGGCCAGCAGGGCCGCGCCTTCATAGATTTGATAGAACGGGTTGGGGCTGACCACCAGGCCGTCATCGGCACGGTTGACCACGGCCTGGGTGAAGGCGAACAGTGCCTCGCGGGTGCCGTTGACCGGCAGGATATGGCGCTCGGCGTCGAGCCAGCCGGCCGGCACGCCGAAGCGCCGCTCGCACCACTGGCCGATGGCCTGGCGCAGGGCGGGCAGGCCGATGGTGCTCGGGTAGACCGCCAGTTGCTTGAGGTTGTCGGCCATGGCCTGGGCCACGAAGGCGGGCGATTCGTGCTTCGGTTCACCGATCGAGAGGGCGATGGCGCGTTTGTCCGCAGCCGGCTTCACGCTGCCCAGCAGGGCGCGGAGTTTCTCGAACGGGTAGGGCTGAAGCTGGGTCAAGGCATGGTTCATCGGCGCAAGGTCTCGTCAATCGTTAGAAAGTCACGCGGGTGGTGCTGGGTTCGCTGGCCGGGCTGGGTTGCAGCTGCTGGATGATGGCCTCCTGCAGGCGGCTGCACAGTTGCGGGTCGGACAGCGGCTGGTTGTCGGCGTCGGTGATGAAGAACACGTCTTCCACACGCTCGCCGAGGGTGGCGATCTTGGCGTTTTGCAGCGACAGGTCGAACTCCAGGAAGATCTTGCCCAGCCGCGCCAACAGGCCCGGGCGGTCGGGGGCGGTGATCTCGAGGATGGTCACCGGCCGCTGGGCATCGTTGAGGATGGTCACCTGGGGCGCGAAGGTGAAGTGCTTGAGCTGGCGCGGCACCCGGCGCTGGATGATGGTCGGGTAGTTCTCGGGGTTGCGCAGGGCCTCGGTCAGGCCTTCGCGGATCTCCTTGACCCGCTGCGGGTTGTCGCCGATGGCGCCGCCGTCGTTGTCCAGCACGATGTAGGTGTCTAGGGTGAACTGGCTGCTGGAGGTGATGATCCGCGCGTCGTGGATGTTCAGGTTGAGCTGGTCCATGGCGGCCACCGTCACGGCGAAGAAGTCGTGCTGGTCGGGGGCATAGATGAAGATCTGCGTGCCGCCCTCGAACTCGCGCTGGGTGGTTTCCTTGATCAGCACCAGCGGGCCGCCGTCGGCCGGTTGCTGGAGGATCGCATCGCTGTGCCAGGCCACGTCGGCGGCGGTGTGGCGCAGGAAGTAGTCATCGCCCAGTTGCGCCCACAACTGTTCCACGTCGTCCGGGTCGGTGCCCTCGCGGACCAGGATGTCCAGCGCCGCGTTCTGCGTCTGGCGGATCTGCTCCTCGCGGTCCAGCGGGTTTTCCAGGCCCCGGCGCAAGGCGCGCTTGGTCTCGGTGTAGAGCTGGCGCAGCAGGCTCGCGCGCCAGGAGTTCCACAGGCTGGGGTTGGTGGCGTTGATGTCGGCCACGGTCAGGACGTAGAGGTAGTCCAGGCGCGTCTCGTCACCCACCAGCAGGGCGAAGTCGTTGATCACCTGCGGGTCGGAGAGGTCCTTGCGCTGGGCGGTGGTGGACATCACCAGGTGCTGCTGCACCAGCCAGACGATCAGCCGGGTATCCCAGGCCGGCAACTGGTGGCGCTCGCAGAAGGCCTGGGCATCCACCGCGCCGAGCTCGGAGTGGTCGCCCTGGCGGCCCTTGCCGATATCGTGGTACAGGCCGGCCAGGTAGATCAGCTCGGGCTTGGGCAGGCGGCCCATGAGCTTGCTGGCCAGCGGAAACTTCTCCGAGACCGGCGTGTACTGCAGCTTGCGCAGGTGCTTGATCAGGTTGAGGGTGTGGGCGTCGACCGTGTAGATGTGGAACAGGTCGTGCTGCATCTGCCCGACGATCAGGCCGAACTCCGGCAAATAGCGGCCGAGGATGCCGTAGCGGTTCATCCGGCGCAGGTTGCGGTGGATGCCGATCTCACATTTGAACAGCTCGATGAACAGGCTGGTATTGCGGATATCGTGGCGGAACCTGTCGTCGATCAGGTGCCGATGTTCGCGCAACAGGCGCACGGTGTCGGCGCGCACGCCCTTGATCTCCGGGTGCTGGGCCATCAGCACGAAGATCTCCAGCATGGCGAATGGGGTGCGCTTGAAGACGTTCGGGTGAGCCGCTTCTATATAGCCGTCGTGGAGCCGGAAGCGCGCATTCAGTGGCTGGGTGGTGCCGCTGTCGTCGTCGGCGAGGATGACTTCCTCGAAGTGCTGGATGATCAGGTCGCACAGCTGGCTGATGCTCATCACCACCCGGTAGTACTGCTGCATGAACTGCTCGATGGCGCGCTTGGGGTTTTCGTCGCTGTAGCCCAGCAGCGCGGCGATGCTGCGCTGGTGGTCGAACAGCAAGCGGTCCTCGGCACGCCCGGCGAGCATGTGCAGGGCATAGCGCACGCGCCAGAGGAAGGCCTGCGAAGAGGCCAGCAACTCGTTCTCGCTTTCCAGCAGGAAGCCCTCGCCGGCCAGGGCATGCAGGTTCAGGGTGCCGTACTGGCGACGGGCCACCCACAGCACCGTCTGGATGTCGCGCAGGCCGCCCGGGGAGCCCTTGACGTTGGGCTCGAGGTTGTACTCGGTATCGTTGTACTTGTGGTGGCGGGCCTTGAGTTCGGCGCGTTTGGCCAGGAAGAACTCCTTGCTCGGCCACATGTGCTCGGTGCTGGTCACTTCCAGCATGCGCTGGCGCAGCGATTCGGGGCCGGCGATGGTACGGCTTTCCATCAGGTTGGTGATCACCGTCAGGTCGGCGCGGGCCTGTTCGGCGCACTCCTGGACGGTGCGCACGCTCTGGCCCACTTCCAGGCCGATGTCCCAGAGCAGGGTGAGGAAGCGCTCGATGGCCTCGCGGTACTGCTCATGCTCGGCGGCGTCCAGCAGGATCAGCAGGTCGATGTCCGACCAGGGGTGCAGCTCGCCACGGCCGTAGCCGCCGACGGCGACCAGGGCGATACCGGCCTGGTCGCACCAGTCGAACTGGTTCCAGGCCTGTTGCAGGATGTTGTCGACGAACCAGGCGCGGTCCTCGATCAGCCGGCGGATCTCGCCGCCTTCGCGAAAACGCCTGTCGAGCACCGCGCCGGCCTGGCGGATGGCTTTCTTGAAGGCGGCGATAGGGCTCGCCTTGAGCGCCAGTTCCGCCTGGAACTGGCCACGGTCGAACAGCTCCGGATCCACCTGGGTCATCGGGTCGCGTTCCTGTCGTTGGTCTGCCCGGGGCTGGCTCAGGCCGAAATGCGTGGAAGGGTGTCGTCCTTGCGCAGGGTGAAGATCTCGTAGCCGCTGGCGGTCACCAGGATGGTGTGTTCCCACTGGGCCGAGAGCTTGCGGTCCTTGGTGATGGCGGTCCAGCCGTCGCCCAGGACCTTGGTGTCGGCCTTGCCCTGGTTGATCATCGGCTCGATGGTGAAGGTCATGCCTTCCTTGAGTTCCATGCCGGTGCCGGCCTTGCCGTAGTGCAGGACCTGCGGCTCCTCGTGGAACACCTTGCCGATGCCATGGCCGCAGAACTCGCGGACCACCGAGAAGCCGTTCTTCTCGGCGTGCTTCTGGATCACCTCGCCGATGTCGCCCAGGCGGCAGCCCGGCTTGACCAGTTCGATGGCCTTGTACATGCACTCCTGGGTGACCTTGCACAGGCGCTCGGCCCACTCCGGCACCTCGCCGACGTAGAACATGCGGCTGGTGTCGCCGTGGTAGCCGTCCTTGATCACGGTGACGTCGATGTTGATGATGTCGCCTTTCTTCAGCGGCTTCTCATTGGGGATGCCGTGGCAGACCACATGGTTGATCGAGGTGCAGATCGACTTGGGGAAGCCCTTGTAGTTCAGCGGCGCCGGAATGGCCTGCTGGACGTTGACGATGTAGTCGTGGCACAGGCGGTCCAGTTCCTCGGTGGTGACACCGGGCTTGACGTGTTCCTCGATCATCTCGAGGACTTCGGCGGCCAGGCGGCCGGCGATGCGCATCTTCTCGATGTCTTCTGCGGTCTTGATGGTGACGGTCATTACAGGCTCTCTACGGCGCCGGGAAGGGCGCGAACGAACGGGAAAGGCCGGATTCTACCAGAGCGAGGCGCCCATCTGTCGGGATAAACCGGCAAATCCGGTGTCTACCGAGAGCATTCTGGCGCGATTGCCGGCATGCTGCAAAAGCCGCTGACGGACGAAGCACCATCCGGGTTCCGTTCGCCCGCGGTCTGTGGTATAAAATGCGCCGCTTTCGGGGGAGGTCCCCCGCAAGCCCAAACCCACACACGTGTCGACACGATGACCTGGGTGCCCCGAACTCGCTGGGTTCGCGGGTTGGTCATTGGGATACGTGGAGGCCCAACCCGACTTATCAAGGAACTATCATGTCCCAAGTCAACATGCGCGATATGCTGAAGGCCGGTGTGCACTTCGGCCACCAGACCCGTTACTGGAACCCGAAAATGGGCAAGTTCATTTTCGGCGCTCGTAACAAGATCCACATCATCAACCTGGAAAAAACCCTGCCGATGTTCAACGACGCCCTGTCGTTCGTCGAGCGCCTGGCCCAGGGCAAGAACAAGATCCTGTTCGTCGGCACCAAGCGTTCCGCCGGCAAGATCGTCGCCGAGCAGGCTGCTCGTTGCGGTTCGCCATACGTTGACCACCGCTGGTTGGGCGGCATGCTGACCAACTACAAGACCATCCGCGCTTCGATCAAGCGTCTGCGCGACCTGGAAACCCAGGCCGAAGACGGCACCTTCGCCAAGCTGACCAAGAAAGAAGCCCTGATGCGTACCCGCGACCTGGAAAAACTGGATCGCAGCCTGGGCGGCATCAAGGACATGGGCGGCCTGCCGGACGCACTGTTCGTGATCGACGTCGAGCACGAGCGCATTGCCATCACCGAAGCCAACAAGCTGGGTATCCCGGTCATCGGCGTTGTCGATACCAACAGCAGCCCGGAAGGCGTTGACTACGTCATCCCAGGCAACGACGACGCCATCCGCGCCATCGAGCTGTACATGACTTCGATGGCCGACGCGGTCATCCGCGGCCGCAACAACGTTGCCGGCGGCACCGAAGTTTACGCTGAAGAAGCGGCTGCACCAGCTGCCGAGTGATTGACGCCTAGCGTCTGACTTGGCACGCGAAAAGGGGGCTTGGCCCCCTTTTTGCCACCTTGAAATCCTGCTGTCAGAAAGAGCGCCGCATCATCGTGCTTCGCTGGCATGAAGGCAGTGATTCGCAGAATTGAACGCCCGCCGCGCGCGGGTGGAATGGTTGAAAACCTATCCAACGAGGATTTTGAAATGGCAGAAATTACTGCAGCGCTGGTCAAGGAACTGCGTGAGCGTACCGGCCAGGGCATGATGGAGTGCAAGAAAGCACTGGTTGCTGCCGGCGGTGACATCGAGAAGGCCATCGACGACATGCGCGCCTCCGGCGCCATCAAGGCCGCCAAGAAGGCCGGCAACATCGCTGCCGAAGGTTCGATCGCCGTTCGCGCCGAAGGCGGCCGTGGCCTGATCATCGAAGTCAACTCGCAGACCGACTTCCTGGCCCTGCAGGACGACTTCAAAGGCTTCGTCAAGGACAGCCTGAACGAAGCGTTCGAGCAGAACCTGACCGACGCCGCTCCGCTGATCGCCTCGCGTGAATCGGCGCGTGAAGCCCTGGTCGCCAAGTGCGGCGAGAACGTCAACATCCGTCGCCTGACCGCTGTCCAGGGTGACGTGATCGGTTCCTACCTGCACGGCCACCGCATCGGTGTCCTGGTCGTCCTGAAAGGCGGCGACGAAGAACTGGCCAAGAAGATCGCCATGCACGTGGCGGCCTCGAAGCCGGAAGTCGTTCGTCCGGAAGACGTTTCCGAAGAGCTGGTTGCCAAGGAAAAGGAAATCTTCCTGCAGCTGAACGCCGACAAGATCGCCGGCAAGCCGGAAAACATCGTCGAGAACATGATCAAGGGCCGTATCACCAAGTTCCTGGCCGAAGCCAGCCTGGTCGAGCAAGCCTTCGTCATGGATCCGGAAGTCAAGGTCGGCGAGCTGGCCAAGAAAGCCGGTGCCGAGATCGTTTCCTTCGTTCGCTACGAAGTCGGTGAAGGCATCGAGAAGAAAGAAGACAACTTCGCCGAAGAAGTTGCTGCTCAAGTGGCTGCTGCCCAGAAGCAATAAGACGGATTTTCATCTGTCGCCCCGAAGAGGCTGCCCGCTCACGCGCGCAGCCTCTTTGTCAAACCGGACGGGGGTTTATCCCGCTCCTGTCCGCTGGCGCCGAAGCGGCGCCACGCTACAGTTAGCAGGCTGCACACAGCCCGCACGGAATTTTCTCAAAGAACGCCGCAGGAGAGACTCGAATGGCCCAGCAGGTGAGTGGTCGCCAACCTCGCTATAAACGCATTTTGCTCAAACTTAGCGGCGAGGCCCTGATGGGGTCGGAAGAGTTCGGGATCGACCCGAAAGTCCTGGATCGCATGGCCCTGGAAGTTGGCCAACTGGTCGGCATCGGTGTCCAGGTCGGCCTGGTGATCGGTGGTGGCAACCTGTTCCGCGGCGCCGCCCTCAGCGCGGCTGGCATGGACCGCGTCACCGGCGACCACATGGGGATGCTGGCCACGGTGATGAACGCGCTGGCCATGCGTGACGCCCTCGAGCGTTCGAACATCCCGGCCATCGTCATGTCGGCCATTTCCATGGTTGGCGTCACCGATCATTACGATCGTCGCAAAGCTATTCGTCACCTCAACTCCGGGGATGTGGTAATTTTCTCCGCCGGTACCGGCAACCCGTTCTTCACCACCGACTCCGCTGCCTGCCTGCGCGCTATCGAGATCGATGCCGATGTCGTGCTGAAGGCGACCAAGGTCGATGGTGTCTACACTGCCGATCCATTCAAGGACCCGCATGCCGAGAAGTTCGATCACCTGACCTACGACGAGGTCCTGGATCGCAAGCTCGGCGTCATGGACCTGACCGCAATCTGCCTGTGCCGCGACCACAAGATGCCATTGCGGGTATTCAACATGAACAAGCCTGGCGCCCTGCTGAACATCGTAGTGGGTGGCGCTGAAGGAACTTTGATCGAGGAAGGCGAAGCATGATCAACGACATCAAGAAAGACGCCCAGGAGCGCATGGGCAAGTCCATCGAGGCCCTTGGCCGCAACCTGGCGTCCATCCGCACCGGTCGCGCGCACCCGAGCATCCTGGACAGCGTCAAGGTCCCGGCCTGGGGTAGCGAGATGCCGCTGAACCAGGTGGCCGCGATCACCGTCGAGGACGCCCGCACCCTGAAGATCGTCGCCCACGACAAGAACCTCAGCGCTGCCATCGAGAAGGCCATCCTGACCTCCGACCTGGGCCTGAACCCGTCCAGTGCCGGCACCACCATCCGCGTGCCGATGCCCGCCCTGACCGAGGAAACCCGCAAGGGCTACACCAAGCAGGCCCGTGCCGTTGCCGAGGAAGCCAAGGTCGCCGTGCGCAACGTGCGTCGTGACGCCCTGGCCGACCTGAAGAAGCTGTCCAAGGACAAGGCGATCAGCGAGGACGAAGAGCGTCGTGCCGCCGACGAGCTGCAGAAACTGACCGACAAGTATGTCGGCGAGGTCGACAAGGCCCTCGAAGCCAAGGAAAAGGACCTGATGGCCGTCTGAGGCCGGGACTTTTTCATGGAAAAGACCAAGCCAGCGGCATCGCCTTCGGTGCCGCGTCACGTCGCGATCATCATGGACGGTAACAACCGCTGGGCGAAGAAGCGCCTGCTGCCCGGCGTCGCCGGGCACAAGGCTGGCGTGGACGCCGTGCGCGCGGTGATCGAAGTCTGCGCCGAGGCGGGGGTCGAGGTGCTGACCCTGTTCGCCTTCTCCAGCGAGAACTGGCAGCGCCCGGCCGAGGAGGTCGGTGCCCTGATGGAGCTGTTCTTCTCGGCCTTGCGCCGCGAGGCCAAGCGCCTCAACGAGAACCGCATCAGCCTGCGCATCATCGGTGACCGCACGCGCTTCCACCCTGAGCTGCAGGCCGCCATGCGCGAGGCCGAGGCCCTGACCGCCGGCAACGATCGCTTCATCCTGCAGATCGCCGCCAACTACGGTGGCCAGTGGGACATCGCCCAGGCCGCCCAACGCCTGGCGCGGGAAGTCCAGGCCGGCCACCTGCGTCCGGACGACATCACCCCGGGGCTGCTGCAAACCTGCCTGGCCACCGGCGACCTGCCGTTGCCCGACCTGTGCATCCGTACCGGGGGCGAGCATCGCATCAGCAACTTCCTGCTGTGGCAGTTGGCCTATGCCGAGCTGTACTTCTCCGACCTGTACTGGCCGGACTTCAAACACGAGGCCATGCGCAACGCCCTGGCCGATTTCGCTTCGCGCCAGCGCCGCTTCGGTAAGACCAGCGAGCAGGTCGAGGCTGGAGCTCGTGCTTAATGCTTAAACAACGCATCATTACTGCGCTGATCCTGCTGCCGATCGCGCTGGGTGGATTCTTCCTGCTACACGGCGGGGATTTCGCCTTGTTCATCGGCTTCGTGGTGACCGTCGGCGCCTGGGAGTGGGCGCGCCTGGCGGGGCTCGTGGCCCAGCCGTTGCGCCTGGCCTATGCCGCGGTGGTCGCCGGGGCGCTGATGCTGCTTTACCTGATGCCGGACCTTGCGCCCTGGGTGCTTGGCGCCTCGGTGATCTGGTGGGGGCTGGCCACCTGGCTGGTGCTCACCTACCCACGCAGTAGCGAGCTGTGGGCCAGCGCTGCCTGTCGCCTGCTGATCGGCCTGCTGGTGCTACTGCCGGCCTGGCAGGGCCTGGTGCTGCTCAAGCACTGGCCGCTGGGCAACGGGCTGATCCTGGCGGTCATGGTGCTGGTCTGGGCCGCCGATATCGGCGCCTACTTCTCGGGGCGCGCGTTCGGCAAGCGCAAGCTGGCGCCACAGGTCAGCCCTGGCAAGAGCTGGGAAGGGGTCTATGGCGGCCTGGCGGTCAGCCTGCTGATCGCCCTGGGCGTGGGCCTGGCCCGCGACTGGGGTATCGGTCAGTTGCTGCTGGGCCTGCTGGGCGCCGTGGTCGTGGTGATGTCCTCGGTGATCGGTGACCTGACCGAGAGCATGTTCAAACGCCGCGAAGGCATCAAGGACAGCAGCAACCTGCTGCCCGGCCATGGCGGCGTGCTCGACCGCATCGACAGCCTGACCGCGGCGATCCCGATGTTCGCCGTGCTGCTCTGGGCGGCCGAGTGGGGTGTGATGTGAGTCGCGCGCAACGCATTACCGTGCTGGGGGCGACCGGCTCCATCGGCCTGAGCACCCTGGATGTCATCGCCCGTCATCCTGAGCGCTACCAGGTGTTCGCCCTGAGTGGCTATTCCCGTCTCGACCAGTTGCTGGCGCTGTGCGAGCGGCACCGCCCGGCCTATGCCGTGGTGCCGAGCGCCGAGGCCGCCACGCGCCTGCGCGAGGGGTTGGCCGCGGCCGGCTGCGCCACCGAGGTGCTGGAAGGGGAGGCGGGGTTGTGCCAGGTGGCCCGCGCGGCCGAAGTGGACGCGGTGATGGCGGCCATCGTCGGTGCCGCGGGCCTGCGCCCGACCCTGGCGGCCGTCGAGGCGGGCAAGAAGGTGCTGCTGGCCAACAAGGAAGCCCTGGTGATGTCTGGTGCGCTGTTCATGGGGGCGGTGCGGCGCAGTGGTGCCGTGCTGCTGCCGATCGACAGCGAGCACAACGCGATCTTCCAGTGCCTGCCAGGCGACTACGCCCGTGGCTTGGCCCCGGTGGGTGTGCGGCGCATCCTGCTGACCGCCTCGGGCGGGCCGTTCCGCGAGACGCCGGCAGCCGCCCTGGCGAACGTCACGCCGGAGCAGGCCTGCGCTCACCCCAACTGGTCCATGGGGCGGAAGATCTCGGTCGACTCGGCGAGCATGATGAACAAGGGCCTGGAGCTGATCGAGGCCTGCTGGCTGTTCGATGCCGCGCCGGACAAGGTGGAAGTGGTGGTGCACCCGCAGAGTGTGATCCACTCCCTGGTGGACTACGTGGATGGTTCGGTGCTCGCCCAGCTGGGCAACCCGGACATGCGCACGCCGATCGCCAATGCCCTGGCCTGGCCCGAGCGGATCGATTCCGGGGTCGCGCCGCTGGACCTGTTCGCCATCGCCCGCCTGGATTTCCAGGCGCCCGACGAACAGCGCTTCCCCTGCCTGCGCCTGGCGCGCCAGGCTGCCGAGGCCGGCAACAGCGCCCCGGCGGTACTCAATGCGGCCAACGAAGTGGCGGTGGAGGCATTTCTCCAGCGGCGTATCCGCTTCCCGGAGATCGCGGGTATGATCGAACAGGTGCTCGACCAGGAGTCCGTGGTGCCGTTGCCGTCGCTGGACGCGGTGTTCGCCGCCGACCAGCGCGCCCGGGAGCTTTCCCGGGAATGGCTGAGGCGCCACGGTCGCTGATGGTGAGATTTGTACGAAAAGTCGCCGCTCCGGCACTTTTCGTACAAGGTCCAGGGCTGGGCTGAACGTCATTTGGAGATAGATATGACAGCGCTCTACATGATTATCGGCACCCTGATTGCCTTGGGTGTATTGGTCACTTTCCATGAATTCGGCCACTTCTGGGTGGCCAGGCGTTGTGGCGTCAAGGTGCTGCGCTTCTCCGTGGGCTTCGGCACGCCACTGCTGCGCTGGCACGACCGTCATGGCACCGAGTTCGTGGTCGCGGCGATTCCCCTGGGTGGCTACGTCAAGATGCTCGACGAGCGCGAGGGCGACGTGCCGCCGGCATTGGCGGAGCAGTCCTTCAACCGCAAGCCGGTGCGCCAGCGCATCGCTATAGTCGCGGCCGGCCCCATCGCCAACTTCCTCCTGGCCATCCTGTTCTTCTGGCTCCTGGCCATGCTCGGCACCCAGCAGGTCCGTCCGGTGATCGGCGCGGTCGAGTCGGGCAGCCTGGCGGCATCCGCCGGCCTGGCCGCCGGTCAGGAAGTCGTCTCCGTCGACGGCAAGCCGACCAATGGCTGGTCGGCGGTCAACCTGCAGCTGGTTCGTCGCCTGGGCGAGAGCGGGACCCTGCGGGTCGGTGTGCGTGACGAGGGCGGCTCGGTCGAGCGCCAGCACGATATCCGCCTGGATCAATGGCTCAAGGGCGTCGACGAGCCCGACCCGATCCGCTCCCTCGGCTTGCGCCCCTGGCGCCCGGCGGTGACGCCGGTGCTGGCGCAGATCGATCCCAAGGGGCCGGCTGCCGCCGCCGGGCTCAAGAGTGGCGACAAATTGTTGGCCTTGGACGGGGTCGCGCTGAGCGACTGGCAGCAGGTGGTCGACGGCGTGCGTGCCCGCCCAGAGGCCAAGGTGCTGCTGCGCGTGGAGCGTGACGGGGCGCAGCTGGAGGTCCCGGTCACCCTGGCCCGGCAGGGCGAGGGTGGCTACCTGGGGGCAGGTGTCAAGGGCGTCGAATGGCCCGCCAGCATGCTTCGCGAAGTCAGCTATGGCCCCCTGGAAGCGGTGGGCGAGGGCCTGTCGCGAACCTGGAGCATGAGCGTCCTGACCCTCGAATCGCTGAAGAAAATGCTGTTCGGGGAGCTCTCGGTAAAAAACTTGAGCGGACCGATAACCATTGCTAAAGTGGCGGGCGCTTCAGCCCAGTCGGGCGTGGGGGATTTCCTGAATTTCCTGGCCTACCTGAGCATAAGCCTGGGGGTTCTTAACCTGCTGCCCATCCCAGTACTGGATGGGGGGCATTTGCTGTTCTACCTGATCGAGTGGGCGCGCGGTCGTCCGCTCTCGGATCGGGTGCAAGGTTGGGGGGTCCAGATCGGTATCAGTTTAGTCATTGGGGTGATGTTGCTCGCCCTGATCAACGATCTGGGTCGACTATAAAAAGCTTCGCTCAATTGCGAACCTGCCGCCCCACTCGCGGCGGGTTGTTTATTGCCAGTTGGAATAAAAGGACTTCATGAAACGTCTGCTGCTAACTGCGGTCCTCTCCGCACTGATGATCGCTGAAGTTCACGCCGAGTCCTTCACCATCTCCGATATTCGTGTCAATGGTCTGCAGCGGGTTTCCGCAGGCAGCGTGTTCGGGGCCCTGCCACTGAACGTGGGCGACCAGGTCGACGATCGGCGTCTGGTGGAATCCACCCGCTCGCTGTTCAAGACCGGCTTCTTCCAGGACATCCAGCTGAGCCGCGACGGCAATGTCCTGATCATCAACGTGGTCGAACGTCCGTCGGTCTCGAGCATCGAGATCGAGGGCAACAAGGCCATCAGCACCGAAGACCTGATGAAGGGCCTGAAGCAGTCGGGCCTGGCCGAGGGCGAGATCTTCCAGCGGGCCACCCTCGAGGGGGTGCGTAACGAGCTGCAGCGCCAGTACGTGGCTCAGGGCCGCTATTCGGCGGAGGTCGACGCCGAGGTGGTGCCGCAACCGCGCAACCGGGTCGGCCTGAAGATCAAGATCAACGAAGGCACCGTCGCCGCCATCCAGCACATCAACGTGGTGGGCAACACCGTCTTCAGCGACGAAGACCTGACCCAGCTCTTCGAGCTCAAGACCACCAACTGGCTGTCGTTCTTCAAGAACGATGACAAGTACGCCCGCGAGAAGCTCTCCGGTGACCTGGAGCGCCTGCGTTCCTACTACCTGGACCGCGGCTACATCAACATGGACATCGCCTCGACCCAGGTGTCCATCACCCCGGACAAGAAGCACGTCTACATCACCGTCAACATCAACGAAGGCGAGAAGTACACCGTTCGCGACGTGAAGCTCTCCGGCGACCTCAAGGTACCGGAAGACCAGGTCCGGTCGTTGCTGCTGGTGCAGCCGGGCCAGGTGTTCTCGCGCAAGGTGATGACCACCACCTCCGACCTGATCACCCGTCGCCTGGGCAACGAGGGCTATACCTTCGCCAACGTCAACGGCGTGCCGCAACCCAACGACGAAGACCATACCGTCGACATCATGTTCGTGGTCGACCCGGGCAAGCGCGCCTACGTCAACCGCATCAACTACCGCGGCAACACCAAGACCGAAGACGAAGTGCTGCGTCGCGAGATGCGCCAGATGGAGGGCGGCTGGGCCTCGACCTACCTGATCGATCAGTCCAAGACCCGTCTGGAGCGCCTGGGCTTCTTCAAGGAAGTCAACGTCGAGACCCCGCCGGTGCCGGGCACCGACGACCAGGTCGACGTCAACTACAGCGTCGAGGAGCAGGCCTCCGGCTCGATCACCGCCAGCGTCGGTTTCGCCCAGAGCGCGGGGCTGATCCTGGGTGGCTCGATCAGCCAGAGCAACTTCCTGGGGACCGGTAACAAGGTCTCCATCGGCCTGACCCGTAGCGAGTACCAGACCCGCTACAACTTCGGCTTCGTCGACCCCTACTGGACCGCCGATGGCGTCAGCCTGGGCTACAACGCCTTCTACCGCAGCACCGACTACGACGACCTCGACGTCGACGTGGCCAGCTATGCGGTGGACAGCCTGGGCGCCGGTGTCAGCATCGGCTACCCGATCAGCGAGACCTCGCGCCTGACCTACGGCCTTTCCGTGCAGCGGGACGAGATCAAGACCGGCCGCTACACCGTCGACGAGATCTTCGACTTCCTCGAGGAGGAGGGCGACAGCTTCCTGAACTTCAAGGCGTCGGTGGGCTGGTCCGAGTCCACCCTGAACAAGGGCGTGCTGGCGACCCGTGGTCATTCCCAGAGCCTGACCCTGGAAACCACCGTGCCGGGCAGCGACCTGTCGTTCTACAAGCTCGACTACCGTGGCCAGCTGTTCAAGCCGATCACCAACGACTACACCCTGCGCCTGCACACCGAACTGGGCTATGGTGATGGTTTCGGTGGTACCTCGGGCCTGCCGTTCTACGAGAACTACTATGCCGGTGGCTTCAACTCTGTCCGTGGCTTCAAGGACAGCAGCCTGGGCCCTCGCAGTACCCCGAGCCAGGGCAACAACCCCGGTACCATCCGCGACCCGGACCAGGACCCGCTGCCGTTCGGTGGCAACGTCCTCGTCCAGGGTGGTGTCGAGCTGCTGTTCCCGCTGCCGTTCGTCAAGGACCAGCGTTCGCTGCGTACCTCGGTGTTCTGGGACGTCGGTAACGTGTTCGACACCAACTGCGGCAGCAAGCCGGACTGCGAGAAGGTCGGCTTCTCGGGCATGGCCAGCTCGGTTGGCCTGGGCGTCACCTGGATCACTGCGCTGGGCCCGCTGAGCTTCAGCCTGGCGATGCCGGTCAAGAAGCCGGACGATGCCGATACCCAGGTGTTCCAATTCTCTCTGGGCCAGACCTTCTGAGGTCGGCCCTCGCTCAACGAAAACGGTTTATCCAGGAGTGCATCGTGCGTAAGTTGACTCAACTGGCCATCTTGGCCGCGGCGCTGGTCGCCACCCCGGCTTTCGCCGAAATGAAGATCGCCGTGCTGAACTACCAGATGGCACTGCTCGAATCGGACGCGGCGAAGAAGTACGCGGTCGATGCCGAGAAGAAGTTCGGCCCGCAGCTGACCAAGCTGAAGAATCTGGAAAGCAGCGCCAAGGGCATCCAGGACCGCCTGATCAAGGGTGGCGACAAGATGCCCCAGCAGGAGCGCGAGCGCCTGGAACTCGAATTCAAGCAGAAGGCCCGTGACTTCCAGTTCCAGTCCAAGGAGCTGAACGAAGCCAAGGCCGTCGCCGACCGCGACATGCTCAAGCAACTCAAGCCCAAGCTCGACGGCGCCGTCGAGGAGGTCATCAAGCGTGGTGGCTACGACCTGGTGCTCGAGCGTGGTGCGGTGATCGATGTCAAGCCGCAGTACGACATCACCCGCCAAGTCATCGAGCGTATGAACCAAGCTCGTTGATATGACCGTGACCATGACGCTTGGCCAACTGGCCGAGGCCCTCGGGGCCACCCTCAAGGGGCCCGAGGGGCTGCAGATCACCGGGCTGGCCACCTTGCAGGAGGCCGGGCCCGGGCAATTGAGTTTCCTGGCCAACCCGCAGTATCGCAAGTACCTGGACAACAGCCAGGCCGCCGCGGTGCTGCTCAAGGCCGCGGATGCCGAAGGCTTTGCCGGCAATGCCCTGATCGTCGCCGACCCGTACCTGGCCTACGCGCGCATTTCCCACCTGTTCGATCCCAAGCCCAAGGCTGTGGCGGGTATTCATCCCAGCGCCGTGGTGGCCGAGGATGCACAGGTGGACGCCAGTGCCAGCATCGGCCCGTTCGCGGTGATCGAGGCCGGCGCGCGGATCGCCGCCAACGTGACCATCGGTGCCCACTGCTTCGTCGGTGCGCGCTGCGTGATCGGCGAAGGTGGCTGGCTGGCGCCGCGGGTAACCCTGTACCACGACGTGACCATCGGCAAGCGCGTGGTGATCCAGTCGGGTGCGGTGATCGGTGGCGAGGGCTTCGGCTTCGCCAACGAGAAGGGCATCTGGCGCAAGATCGCCCAGATCGGCGGGGTGACCATCGGCGACGACGTGGAGATCGGCGTGAACACCGCCGTCGACCGTGGTGCGCTGTCGGACACGCGGATCAGCGATGGGGTCAAACTGGACAACCAGATCCAGATCGCCCACAACGTGCAGATCGGCGAGCACACCGCCATGGCGGCCTGCGTGGGGATCTCCGGCAGCACCCGCATCGGCAAGCATTGCACCATCGCTGGCGGTGTCGGCATGGTCGGTCATATCGATGTTTGCGATAACGTATTCGTTTCCGGGATGACCATGGTGACCCGTTCGATCACCGAACCGGGCGCCTATTCCTCCGGCACGGCCATGCAACCCTTGGCCGAATGGCGCAAGAGCGCCGCGCGTATTCGCCAGTTGGACGAGATGTCCAAGCGTCTCCAGCAGCTGGAAAAACGTGTCGATACCGTGACCTCAGGTGGTCAGCCGGCATCAGAAGGCTGATACCATTCCCTGAGCAAGAGTGAACCGTCGCTAGCTGGCTCCTCTTTGGATTGTAAAAGGAGCGTGTGGTCAGCACCTGCGCTCCCTATTCTTACTACAGGCTTCCCCCCGAAATGATGGACATCAACGAGATTCGCGAATACCTGCCTCACCGTTACCCGTTCCTGCTGGTGGACCGGGTGACGGACCTGGACTTCGAGGCCCAGAGCATTCGTGCCTACAAGAATGTCAGCATCAATGAGCCGTTCTTCAATGGCCATTTTCCCGCGCATCCAATCATGCCGGGCGTGCTGATCATCGAGGCGATGGCCCAGGCGGCCGGGATTCTCGGTTTCAAGATGCTCGATGCCAAGCCGGCGGACGGTACCCTTTATTACTTCGTCGGCTCGGACAACCTGCGCTTCCGCCAGCCTGTGCTGCCGGGCGACCAGTTGATCCTCGAGGCCAAGTTCCTCAGCCGCAAGCGTTCGATCTGGAAGTTCGAGTGCCAGGCTACCGTCGATGGCAAGCAGGTCTGCTCGGCGGAGATTATCTGCGCGGAACGTGAACTATGAGTTCGATTGATCCTCGGGCGATCATCGACCCTGCGGCCAGGCTGGCCGACGGCGTCGAGGTGGGCCCTTGGTCGATCATTGGCCCCGATGTGGAAATCGGGGAGGGCACCGTCATCGGTCCGCACGTGGTGCTCAAGGGGCCGACCCGGATCGGCAGGCACAACCGCATTTTCCAGTTTTCCTCCATCGGTGAAGACACCCCCGATCTCAAGTACA
This sequence comes from Pseudomonas sp. I2, assembly GCF_040984075.1. Taxonomy (NCBI): domain Bacteria; kingdom Pseudomonadati; phylum Pseudomonadota; class Gammaproteobacteria; order Pseudomonadales; family Pseudomonadaceae; genus Pseudomonas; species Pseudomonas sp. I2. The sequence goes on along the minus strand of NZ_JBCGFQ010000008.1, from coordinate 45,518 downwards.
AGGGCGAGCCGACGCGCCTGGTGATCGGTGATCACAATGTGATCCGCGAAGGCGTGACCATTCACCGGGGCACCATCCAGGATCGCTCGGAAACCACCCTTGGCGATCACAACCTGATCATGGCCTATGCCCATATCGGGCATGACAGCGTCATCGGCAACCACTGCATCCTGGTCAATAACACGGCGTTGGCCGGGCACGTGCATGTGGGCGACTGGGCGATCCTGTCTGGCTATACCCTGGTGCACCAGTACTGCCATATCGGTGCCCACGCTTTCTCCGGCATGGGCACGGCGATCGGCAAGGACGTCCCGGCCTTCGTCACCGTGTTCGGCAGCCCGGCCGAGGCGCGCAGCATGAACTTCGAAGGCATGCGCCGTCGTGGCTTCAGCGACGAGGTGATCCACGCCCTGCGCCGCGCCTACAAGATCGTCTATCGCCAGGGCCTGACCGTGGAAGAGGCGCTCAAGGAACTGGAGGAGCTGGCCGGCCAGTTCCCGGAGGTCGAGCTGTTCCGCCAGTCGATCCTCGGCTCCGCCCGCGGCATCACGCGCTGACATGGCCCAACTCTGCGTAGCGCTGGTCGCGGGCGAGGCCAGCGGCGACATTCTCGGTTCCGGCCTGATGCGCGCGCTCAAGGCGCGCCATCCCGACGTACGCTTCATTGGCGTGGGTGGCCCGTTGATGGAGGCCGAGGGTCTGGTTTCCTACTTCCCCATGGAGCGCCTGGCGGTCATGGGGTTGGTCGAGGTGCTGGGGCGCCTGCGCGAGCTGCTCAAGCGGCGCAAGGCGCTGATCCAGACCCTGATTGCCGAGAAACCGGACGTGTTCATCGGCATCGATGCGCCGGACTTCACGCTCAACATCGAACTGAAGCTGCGCCAGGCCGGGATCAAGACCGTGCACTACGTCAGCCCATCGGTCTGGGCCTGGCGGCAGAAGCGTGTGCTGAAGATTCGCGAAGGCTGCGACCTGATGCTCACCCTGCTCCCGTTCGAGGCGAAGTTCTACGAAGAGCAGGGTGTGCCGGTGCGTTTCGTCGGCCATCCGCTGGCCGACACCATACCGCTGGAGGCCGACCGCCAGGCTGCCCGAGCCGCGCTCGGGTTCGGCGACGGCCCCTTGGTGGCGCTCATGCCCGGTAGCCGGGGCGGCGAGGTGGGGCGCCTGGGGGAACTGTTCCTCGACACCGCCCAGCGCCTGCGCGAACGGGTGCCGGACGTGCGTTTCGTTTCACCGTGCGCCAATCCGGCGCGACGTGCCCAGCTCGAACAGATGCTGCAAGGCCGCGACCTGCCGCTGACCCTGCTCGACGGCCAGTCGCACCAGGCCCTGGCGGCTTGCGATGCGGTGCTGATCGCCTCCGGTACCGCGACCCTCGAAGCCTTGCTGTACAAGCGGCCGATGGTGGTCGCCTATCGCCTGGCGCCGTTGACCTTCTGGATTCTCAAGCGCATGGTGCGCAGCCCCTACGTGTCGCTGCCCAACCTGCTGGCCCAGCGCTTGCTGGTGCCGGAGTTGCTGCAGGACGCCGCCACCAGCGAAGCCCTCGCCCAGGCCCTGGCGCCGCTGATCACCGACGGCAGCCAGCAGACCGAACACTTCGACCAGATCCACCGTACCTTGCGTCGCGACGCCTCCAACCAGGCGGCCGATGCGGTGTTGAGCTTGCTGGGAGCCCGATAGGATGCAAATGGGACTGGATTTCAACCTGGTCGAGGAACTGGTCGCCGGTGTCGACGAAGTCGGCCGTGGCCCGCTGTGCGGAGCGGTGGTCACCGCTGCGGTGATCCTCGACCCGCACAGGCCGATCCTCGGCCTGAACGATTCGAAGAAACTCACCGAAGCCAAGCGTGAGGTGCTGTTCGACGAGATCTGCGAAAAGGCCCTGGCATTTTGTATCGCCCGTGCCGAGGTCGAGGAAATCGACCGCCTGAATATCCTCCACGCGACCATGCTGGCCATGCAGCGCGCGGTGGAGGGCCTGAGCATCACGCCGAAGCTGGCGTTGATCGATGGCAACCGCTGCCCAAAATTGGCCGTGCCGGCTGCGCCAGTGGTCCAGGGCGATGCCAAGGTCCCGGCCATCGCCGCTGCCTCGATCCTGGCCAAGGTCACCCGTGACCGGGAAATGAGCGCCTTCGAGCTGATCTACCCTGGCTATGGTATTGGCGGACACAAGGGCTATCCCACGCCGGTGCATCTGGAAGCCCTGGCGCGGCTCGGGCCGACGCCGATCCACCGGCGCTCCTTCGCACCGGTGCGCGCAGCCTGGGAAGCCCGCGACGGTATCACCGGGTCTCTGCTCGAGCCTTGATTGGCCCCAAGATTGCCATCCCCCGAAAAGCCCGTGCGCACTGCCTAATTACCTCCCCCCGACACTCACTCGACCGGCTGTTGGGTTACAATCCCGCCCTTGTCGTTCCGCACTGCCACAGGATCATCCATGCCGGTTTCCTTCGTTCATCTTCGTGTGCACTCCGAATTCTCGCTGGTCGACGGCCTGGTGCGGATCAAGCCGCTGGCCAAGGCCCTGGCCGGGATGAACATGCCGGCGGTGGCGATCACCGACCAGAGCAACATGTGCTCGCTGGTGAAGTTCTACAAGACCGCCATGGGGGCCGGCATCAAGCCGATCTGCGGTGCCGACCTGTGGCTGGCTGGCACCGACCCGGAGGCACCGCTCTCGCGCATCTGCTTCCTGGCCATGAACCCCAAGGGGTATCGCAACCTCACCGAGCTGATCTCCCGTGGCTGGGTCGAAGGCCAGCGCAACGGTCTGGTGGTCATCCAGCGCGAGTGGATCGCCCCGGCCAGCGAAGGGCTGATCGGCCTGTCCGCAGCCCGCGAAGGCGACATCGGCATGGCCCTGCTGGCGGGCAAGATCGACGAGGCCGAAGCCCTGCTGCGCGATTGGATGGGCATGTTCCCCGAGCGCTTCTATGTCGAGCTGCAGCGCACCAACCGCGCGGGCGACGAGGAATACGTGCATGCCGCCGTGGCCCTGGCCGATCGCCTCGGCGCGCCGCTGGTGGCGACCAACGACGTACGTTTCATCAAGCAGTCGGACTTCGACGCCCACGAGACCCGCGTCTGCATCGGCGAGGGCTGGACCCTGGACGATCCGCGTCGCCCGCGCCTGTACAGCGATCAGCAGTACCTCAAGAGCGCGGAGGAAATGGCCGAGCTGTTCAGCGACCTGCCGGACGCGATCGCCAACACCGTGGAGATCGCCAAGCGCTGCAACATCCAGGTACAGCTGGGCAAGTACTTCCTCCCCGACTTCCCCACGCCCAACGGCATGGGCATCGACGACTACTTGCGCCACGTCGCCCACGAAGGCCTGGAGGAGCGCCTGGCGGTGCTCTGGCCCAAGGAGACCACGCCCAACTACGAAGAGAAGCGCCAGGTCTACCTGGACCGCCTGAAGTTCGAACTGGACATCATCATCCAGATGGGCTTCCCCGGTTACTTCCTGATCGTTATGGACTTCATCAAGTGGGCCAAGAACAACGGCGTACCGGTCGGCCCCGGCCGGGGTTCGGGTGCCGGTTCGCTGGTGGCCTACGTGCTGAAGATCACCGACCTCGATCCGTTGGCCTACGACCTGCTGTTCGAGCGCTTCCTCAACCCTGAACGTATTTCCATGCCCGACTTCGACGTCGACTTCTGCATGGACGGCCGCGACCGGGTGATCGACTACGTGGCCGAGGCCTACGGGCGCAATGCGGTGAGCCAGATCATCACCTTCGGCACCATGGCCGCCAAGGCGGTGGTGCGCGACGTGGCGCGGGTCCAGGGCAAGTCCTACGGCCTGGCCGACCGCCTGTCGAAGATGATCCCCTTCGAGGTCGGCATGACCCTGGAGAAGGCCTACGAGCAGGAAGAGATGCTCCGCGACTTCCTCAAGAGCGACGAGGACGCCCGTGAGATCTGGGACATGGCCCTCAAGCTCGAGGGCGTCACCCGGGGTACCGGCAAGCACGCCGGTGGCGTGGTGATCGCGCCGACCAAACTGACCGACTTCTCGCCGATCGCCTGTGACGAAGAGGGCGGCGGCCTGGTGACCCAGTTCGACAAGGACGACGTGGAGGCCGCGGGCCTGGTGAAGTTCGACTTCCTCGGCCTGCGAACCCTGACCATCATCAAGTGGGCGATGGAGACCATCAACCGCGACCAGGCGCGCAAGAACCTGCCCGAGGTCAACATCGACTTCATCCCGCTGGATGACAAGAAGACCTACGACCTGCTGCAGAAGGCCGAGACCACGGCGGTGTTCCAGCTCGAATCCCGTGGCATGAAGGAGCTGATCAAGAAGCTCAAGCCCGACTGCCTGGAAGACCTCATCGCACTGGTGGCGCTGTTCCGCCCCGGCCCGCTGCAGTCGGGCATGGTGGACGACTTCATCAACCGCAAGCACGGCCGCGCCGAGCTCGCCTACCCGCACCCGGACTACCAGTACGACGGCCTCAAGCCGGTGTTGGCACCGACCTACGGCATCATCCTGTACCAGGAACAGGTGATGCAGATCGCGCAGGTGATGGCTGGCTATACCCTCGGTGGCGCCGACATGCTGCGCCGGGCGATGGGTAAGAAGAAACCCGAGGAGATGGCCAAGCAGCGCGGTGGCTTCATCGAGGGCTGCGCGCAGAACGGCATCGATGCCGAGCTGGCGGGCAACATCTTCGACTTGGTGGAAAAGTTCGCCGGCTACGGTTTCAACAAGTCGCACTCGGCCGCCTACGGACTGGTCTCCTACCAGACCGCCTGGCTCAAGACGCACTACCCGGCGCCGTTCATGGCGGCGGTACTGTCGGCGGATATGCACAACACCGACAAGGTGGTGGTGCTGATCGAGGAAGTGCGCAGCATGAAGCTGCGCCTGGACGCGCCGGATGTGAACAGCTCCGACTTCAAGTTCACGGTCAACGACGATGGCCGCATCGTCTATGGCCTGGGTGCGATCAAGGGCGTCGGCGAGGGGCCGGTGGAGGCCATCGTCGAGGCGCGTGCCGAGGGCGGGCCGTTCAAGGACCTGTTCGACTTCTGCGAGCGGGTCGACCTCAAGCGCATCAACAAGCGTACCCTCGATGCCTTGATCCGCAGCGGTGCGCTGGATCGCCTGGGCCCGTACTTCCACGACGAGCTCAAGGCCTACCAGGCCAATATCGACCGCAACCGCGCGGTGCTGCTTTCGGCCCTGGAAGAGGCGATCAAGGCCGCCGAGCAGACCGCCCGCACCGCCGACAGTGGTCACGCCGACCTGTTCGGCGGGTTGTTCGTCGAGGAGGACGCCGATGTCTATGCCAACCACCGCAAGGTCCGCGAGCTGACCCTCAAGGAACGCCTGCGTGGCGAGAAGGATACCCTTGGCCTGTACCTGACCGGCCACCCGATCGACGAGTACGAGGGCGAGATCCGCCGTTTCGCCCGCCAGCGCATCGTCGACCTCAAGCCGTCGCGTGACACCCAGACGGTGGCGGGGATGATCATTGCCCTGCGGGTGATGAAGAACAAGAAGGGCGACAAGATGGGCTTCATCACCCTCGACGACCGTTCGGGGCGCATCGAGGCCTCGCTGTTCGCCGATGCCTTCATGGCCGCCCAGGCGCTGCTGCAGACCGACGCCATGGTGGTGGTGGAAGGCGAGGTCAGCCACGACGATTTCTCCGGTGGCCTGCGCCTGCGGGTCAAGCAAGTGATGACCATGGAGGACGCTCGCACCAAGCTGGCCGAGAGCCTGCGCCTGAAGGTGGCCCATGATGCCCTCAAGGGCGATCGCCTGGCCTGGCTCGGCGAGTTGATCACCCGCCATCGCGGGGGCTGCCCGATCACCCTGGAGTACACCGGCAGCGATGCGCGGGCCATGCTGCAATTCGGCGACGAGTGGTCGATCGACCCGGCCGATGGCCTGATCCAGGCCCTGCGTGACCAGTTCGGGCGTGAGAACGTCTTCCTGCAATACCGCTGAATCGACCAATTTTAATCTCGACCTGAATGCGCCTGATCCCTTAAGGTAGGGCGCCAAACGGATCAACCGGCCGGCCGCCTGGCCGTAGACCCAAGACGGATGCCTATGAACCCGAATTTCCTGGATTTCGAACAGCCGATTGCCGACCTGCAAGCCAAGATCGAAGAGCTGCGCCTGGTGGGCAACGACAACTCGCTGAACATCAGCGATGAAATTGCCCGTCTGCAAGACAAGAGCAGCACCCTCACCGAAAGCATCTTCGGCAACCTGACCAGCTGGCAGATCGCCCGCCTGGCCCGTCACCCACGCCGCCCCTATACCCTGGACTACATCCAGCACATCTTCACCGAGTTCGAAGAGCTGCACGGCGACCGCCATTTCGCCGACGACGCCGCGATCGTCGGGGGTACCGCGCGCCTGGATGGCAAGCCGGTGATGGTCATCGGCCACCAGAAGGGCCGTGAAGTGCGCGAGAAGGTGCGCCGCAACTTCGGTATGCCGCGTCCGGAAGGCTACCGCAAGGCCTGCCGCCTGATGGAAATGGCCGAGCGCTTCAAGATGCCGATCCTCACCTTCATCGACACGCCGGGCGCCTACCCGGGCATCGACGCCGAGGAGCGCAACCAGAGCGAGGCCATCGCCTGGAACCTGCGCGTGATGGCGCGCCTGAAGACCCCGATCATCGCCACCGTGATCGGTGAAGGTGGCTCGGGCGGCGCGCTGGCCATCGGTGTGTGCGACCAGCTGAACATGCTGCAGTACTCCACCTACTCGGTGATCTCGCCGGAAGGCTGCGCCTCGATCCTGTGGAAGACCGCCGACAAGGCTGCCGATGCTGCCGAGGCCATGGGCATCACCGCCGAGCGCCTGAAGAGCCTGAACATCGTCGACAAAGTCATCAACGAGCCGCTGGGCGGTGCCCACCGCGACCCGGCGAAGATGTCCGAGAGCATCCGCGCCGATTTGGTCGAGCAGTTGGACATGCTCGGCAAGTTCGACTACGACGCCCTGCTGGAGCGCCGGTACGAGCGCCTGATGAGCTACGGCGTCTAAGGCCAGCCGTCGAGCGGCACTGGGGCTGCCTTGCAGCCCCTCGCCGGCAAGCCGGCTCCCACAGAATCCTCTACCCGGCACTCGATGTGTGAACCCCAAGCGCCCACAAGCGCTTCTGCCAGGCAGATGATGTTTGAACACCGCTGGCCCCTGTGGGAGCCGGCTTGCCGGCGAGGGGCGAAGCGGCCCCCAATGGCAGCGTAATGGGGCTACCCCGCTCACGTGCGAGGCCTTCATGATCGACCTTACCGCTTCCCTCTCTCCCTGGCTCAATGCCCCTGCCTGGTGCGTCGCCTTCTCCGGCGGTCTCGACTCCACCGTCTTGCTGCACTTGCTGGCCGACTACCGCCGTACCCATGACGCGCCACCGCTGCGTGCCGTGCACGTCCACCATGGCCTGCAGCCCGCCGCCGACGATTGGCCGGGTCATTGCCAGGCAATCTGCGCCGCCCTGGGTATCGAACTGAAGGTGATCCGCGTCCAGGTCGCCCCTGGCGCCAGCCTCGAGCAGGCCGCCCGCGATGCCCGCTATGCCGCCTTCGCCGCAATACTGGGGCCGGGCGAGGTGCTGTTCACTGGCCAGCACCGCGAAGACCAGGCCGAGACGCTGCTGTTTCGCCTGCTGCGTGGTGCCGGCCTGCGCGGGCTGGCGGCCATGCCTGTGCAGCGGCCGCTGGGGCAGGGCAGGTTGGCCAGGCCGCTGCTGGCGGTGACGCGGGCCGCGTTGCTTGAATATGCCGGAACATGGGGGCTGTCATGGATCGAGGACCCTTCGAACGCCGACACCGCCTTCGCCCGCAACTACCTGCGTGGCGAGGTCTTCCCGCTGCTGCGCCAGCGCTGGCCCCAGGCCGCCGCCAATCTGGCGCGCACGGCCGAGCACCTGGGCGAAGCGCTGGGTCTGCTGGACGACCTGGCCGCCGCCGACCTGGTGGCGGCCCACGGCCAGGCGCCATTCGCCTGGCTCGGCCTGGACTCCCTCGACCTGGCCACGCTGGCAGCATTGTCACCCGCACGCCAGCGTAATGCCCTGCAATACTGGCTGAGCAGCCGCACACGCCTGCCCGACAGCCGGCACTGGGCCGGCTGGGAGTGCCTGCGTGACGCTGCGGCGGACGGCCAGCCGCTATGGTGCCTGGCCGACGGAGTGGTGCAGCGTAGCCACGGCCGCATCTGGTGGTTGAGCGGCGCCTGGCTGGCGCCGGTGCAGGGCCGGCATGGTTGGGGCGATCCTGGTGGGGTGCTGCCGCTGCCCGGCAACGGCAGCGTGCACCTGGCAGGCGAGGCCCCGCCTGGCGAATTGTCCATCGCCTATCGTCAGGGCGGCGAGGTGCTCGACCTGCCTGGCCGTGGCCGACGAGACCTCAAGCGCCTGCTCAACGAGCTGCAGGTACCGCACTTCGTGCGCCCGCGCCTGCCGCTGCTGTACCAGGGCGAGCGCCTGCTGGCGCTGGCCAACCTGCCCTTGCCGGGGCAGGGCGCGGTGCGCCTGTGCTGGCAGCCGCCGACGAACGTGCAAGGTTTGAGCTGAAGGGTACATTCGGGTAGACTACCCTCCCTTCTTGATACAGCTTCTGTGGGTTCATCGAAAACACGGGAGTTGCCGATTACCAAGCAGTTTTTTGCTGGGCTGATTCTTAAAATGACGAGCGAGCTCCATGCCGGGGATGCCCCCGGTCTGTACAGACGCGGCAGTTTTTCGAGATGCACTGTGATTGACGCAGGTGATCGGGGGCTTCGGCCTTCCTTCGCTTTCTCCGGCGGCGCTGGCCGCTTTAACGCAGACTTCTAGGGTTTTTCATGACGCGCTACATATTCGTCACGGGCGGTGTTGTTTCTTCATTGGGGAAAGGCATTGCCTCGGCTTCCTTGGCGGCCATCCTGGAGGCGCGGGGGCTCAAGGTCACCATGCTCAAGCTGGACCCGTACATCAACGTCGACCCCGGCACCATGAGCCCGTTCCAGCACGGCGAGGTGTTCGTCACCCACGATGGCGCCGAGACCGACCTCGACCTGGGCCACTACGAGCGGTTCATCCGCACCACCATGACCCAGAACAACAACTTCACCACCGGCCGTATCTACGAGCACGTGCTGCGCAAGGAGCGCCGTGGTGACTACCTGGGCGCGACCATCCAGGTCATCCCGCACATCACCGACGAGATCAAGCGCCGCATCATCAAGGGCGCCGGCGATGCCGACGTGGCCCTGGTGGAAATCGGCGGCACCGTCGGCGACATCGAGTCGCAGCCGTTCCTCGAGGCGATCCGCCAGTTGCGCGTCGAAGTGGGCTCCAAGCGCGCCATGCTGATGCACCTGACCCTGGTGCCGTACATCGCCACCGCTGGCGAGACCAAGACCAAGCCGACCCAGCACTCGGTCAAGGAACTGCGCTCCATCGGCCTGCAGCCGGACGTGCTGATCTGCCGTTCCGACCACCCGGTCGACGCCTCGTCGCGCCGCAAGATCGCCCTGTTCACCAACGTCGAAGAGCGTGCGGTGATCTCCCTGCAGGACGTCGATACCATCTACAAGATCCCGGGCGTGCTGCATGCCCAGGGCCTGGACGACTTCGTGGTCGAGCGCTTCGGCCTGCAGTGCGGCAGCGCCGACCTGTCCGAGTGGGACAAGGTGGTGGACGCCAAGCTCAACCCCGAGCATGAAGTCACCATCGCCATGGTCGGCAAGTACATGGAACTGCTGGATGCCTACAAGTCGCTGATCGAGGCGATGAGCCACGCCGGTATCCAGAACCGCACCAAGGTCAACCTGCGCTACATCGACTCCGAAGACATCGAGAACCAGGGCACCAGCCTGCTCGAGGGCGCCGACGCCATTCTCGTGCCTGGCGGTTTCGGCCTGCGCGGCGTGGAAGGCAAGATCACCGCGGTGCAGTACGCCCGCGAGAACAAGGTGCCGTACCTGGGCATCTGCCTGGGCATGCAGGTCGCGGTCATCGAGTTCGCCCGCAACGTCATGGGCTGGAAAGACGCCAATTCCACCGAGTTCGACCGCAACAGCGGCCATCCGGTGGTCGGCCTGATCACCGAGTGGGCCGATGCCACCGGTGCCGTCGAGACCCGTACCGAAGCCTCCGACCTGGGCGGCACCATGCGCCTGGGGGCCCAGGAGTGCCAGATCGTCGGTGGCTCCAAGGTCCATGAATGCTATGGCAAGGACGTGATCGTCGAACGCCACCGCCACCGCTACGAGGTCAACAACACCCTGCTGCCGCAGATGATCGACGCTGGCCTGCTGGTGTCCGGCCGCTCCGGCGACGGTGCCCTGGTCGAAGTGGTCGAATCCAAGGACCACCCTTGGTTCGTCGCCTGCCAGTTCCACCCGGAGTTCACCTCGACCCCGCGTGACGGCCATCCGCTGTTCAGTGGCTTCGTCAAGGCGGCCCTGGCACAGAAGAACAAGGCCTGATCCATGACCCAGAAGATCATTCGCGTCGGTAACATCGAGATCGCCAACGACAAGCCGTTCGTCCTGTTCGGCGGCATGAACGTCCTGGAGTCCCGTGATCTGGCCCTGAAGGTCTGCGAGGAATACGTGCGGGTGACCGAGAAGCTCGGCATCCCGTACGTGTTCAAGGCCAGCTTCGACAAGGCCAACCGTTCGTCGGTCAAATCCTTCCGTGGCCCGGGCATGGAAGAAGGGCTGAAGATCTTCGAGGAGATCAAGCAGACCTTCAAGGTGCCGGTGATCACCGACGTGCACGAGCCCTACCAGGCCGAGCCCGTCGCCAAGGTCTGCGACATCATCCAGCTGCCGGCCTTCCTGTCGCGCCAGACCGACCTGGTCGTGGCCATGGCCAAGACCGGCGCGGTGATCAACATCAAGAAGGCACAGTTCCTCGCGCCCCAGGAAATGAAGCACATCCTGGACAAGTGCGTGGAGGCCGGCAACGACCAGTTGATCCTCTGCGAGCGTGGTTCGAGCTTCGGCTACAACAACCTGGTGGTGGACATGCTCGGCTTCGGCCTCATGAAGCAGTTCGAATACCCGGTGTTCTTCGACGTGACCCACGCCCTGCAGATGCCGGGCGGTCGCACCGACTCCGCCGGCGGGCGCCGCGCCCAGGTCACCGACCTGGCCAAGGCTGGCATGAGCCAGGGGCTGGCGGGCCTGTTCCTCGAAGCCCACCCGGACCCGGATAACGCCAAGTGCGATGGTCCCTGCGCCCTGCGCCTGGACAAGCTGGAGCCGTTCCTGGCCCAGCTCAAGCAACTGGACGACCTGGTGAAAAGTTTTCCGACGGTAGAAACCGCGTAAAGCCCATTTCTCCGGTAAAGTACCGCACGTTCCACCCCTGACCGATGAGTCAGGGGTCGCCTTCGCCAGGCCTGCCCGTTCACGAACTGCCTGGCGAACGGCCGGATTTCCTAAGCTGCGTTGTTTTCGTCAATTTTGGAGTGCTTACAACAATGGCAAAAATCGTCGACATCAAAGGTCGTGAAGTTCTCGATTCGCGTGGCAACCCCACCGTGGAAGCCGATGTTCTGCTCGACAACGGCATCATCGGCAGCGCTTGCGCGCCGTCCGGTGCTTCCACCGGCTCGCGCGAAGCGCTGGAGCTGCGTGATGGCGACAAGAGCCGTTACCTGGGCAAGGGCGTGCTGAAGGCCGTCGCCAACATCAACGGCCCGATCCGCGACCTGCTGCTGGGCAAGGACCCGGCCGACCAGAAAGCCCTGGACCGCGCCATGATCGAGCTGGACGGTACCGAGAACAAGGCCAAGCTGGGCGCCAACGCCATCCTGGCTGTCTCCCTGGCCGCCGCCAAGGCCGCTGCCCAGGACCAGGAGCTGCCGCTGTACGCACACATCGCCAACCTCAACGGCACCCCGGGTCAGTACTCCATGCCGGTGCCGATGATGAACATCATCAACGGTGGCGAGCACGCCGACAACAACGTCGACATCCAGGAGTTCATGGTCCAGCCGGTCGGCGCCAAGACCTTCTCCGACGCCCTGCGCATGGGCACCGAGATCTTCCACCACCTCAAGGCCGTGCTCAAGGCCCGTGGCCTGAACACCGCCGTGGGTGACGAAGGTGGTTTCGCACCGAACCTGACCTCCAACGAAGACGCCCTGGGCGCCATCGCCGAGGCCGTCGAGAAGGCCGGCTACAAGCTGGGCAGCGACGTGACCCTGGCCCTGGACTGCGCGGCTTCCGAGTTCTACGAGGACGGCAAGTACAACCTCTCCGGCGAAGGCAAGTCGTTCGACGCCGAAGGCTTTGCCGAGTACCTGAAGGGCCTGACCGAGCGCTTCCCGATCATCTCCATCGAAGATGGCCTGGACGAGTCCGACTGGGCTGGCTGGAAGATCCTCACCGACAAGATCGGCGCCAAGGTGCAACTGGTCGGTGACGACCTGTTCGTGACCAACACCAAGATCCTCAAGGAAGGCATCGAGAAGGGCATCGGCAACTCGATCCTGATCAAGTTCAACCAGATCGGCTCGCTGACCGAGACCCTGGAAGCCATCCAGATGGCCAAGGCCGCCGGCTACACCGCGGTGATCTCGCACCGTTCGGGCGAAACCGAGGACTCGACCATCGCCGACCTGGCTGTCGGTACCGCTGCCGGCCAGATCAAGACCGGCTCGCTGTGCCGTTCCGACCGCGTCTCCAAGTACAACCAACTGCTGCGCATCGAAGAGCAACTGGGGGCCAAGGCGGTGTACCGCGGTCGTGCCGAGTTTCGCGGCTGAGCAAGAGATGGTAAAAAGGCAGCAGCCGAGGCTGTCTGAACGTTCGTACTGAACAGTCAGACGCTTCTTACGGGTTTCTGTCGACGAAGCCTGGCCTCGGCCAGGCTTCGTGCTATTGGAAGTTCGCTGCGGCGGCCTTTTACCTCTGGATATCTTGATGCGCAGTCCCTATTGGTTGTTCCTCGTCCTGCTCCTGTTGCTCGGTGGCCTGCAGTATCGCCTGTGGGTGGGTAACGGTAGCCTGGCGCACGTGGCCGAGCTCAAGCAGCAGATTGCCGAGCAGCAAGCGGAGAACGAGCGGCTGCTGGAGCGCAATCGTGTGCTCGACGCCGAAGTCCTGGAGTTGAAAAAAGGTATGGAAACCGTGGAAGAACGGGCCCGCCACGAACTGGGGATGGTCAAGGAGGGCGAAACCCTCTACCAGCTGCCGCAGAAATGACCCAGACACTACCGGCCTTCTGGGCCGTGATTCCCGCCGCGGGCATTGGTGCCCGCATGGCTGCCGACCGCCCCAAGCAGTACCTGCAACTGGGGGGGCAGACCCTGCTCGAGCATAGCCTGGACTGTTTCCTCGACCATCCCACGCTCAAGGGCGTGGTGGTCAGTATCGCCGCCGACGATCCGTACTGGCCCGGCTTGCGCTGTGCCGGCGATCCGCGCATCCAGCGAGCGCCCGGTGGCCGCGAACGGGCCGACTCGGTGCTCAATGCGTTGTTGCTGTTGCATGCCCAGGGGGCGTCGGACAACGATTGGGTACTGGTGCACGACGCCGCGCGACCGAACCTGGCACGCAGCGATCTGGACCGGCTCCTGTCGGAATTGGCTGGCGACCCTGTGGGAGGTTTACTTGCGGTACCCGCGCGCGACACCCTCAAGCGTGCCGATGGCAATGGGCGGGTCAGCGCCACGGTGGACCGCAGCACCATCTGGCAGGCCTATACCCCGCAGATGTTCCGCCTCGGCGCCTTGCACCGGGCGCTGGCCGAGTGCCTGGTGGCGGATGTGGTCGTCACCGACGAATCATCCGCCATCGAGTGGGCCGGCCACGCACCGCGACTGGTCGAGGGGCGCAGCGACAACATCAAGGTGACCCGTCCGGAAGACCTGGAATGGTTGCGCCAGCGCTGGGCCAGCCGGCGCTGATCGAGCCTCTGGCGGGTCAGTTAAGATCTTTAGCGGCGTTTGGGGCCGCTTCGCAGCATTTGCCGAACTGTGCAAAGGCGCAATCCCTGGCACCTCATGCCGCCCGGTACTCCGGCAACTGCGCCAAGCCTTCCTTGAGGTAGTCCACCAGCCTGCGCACCTTCGGCGACAGGTGCCGCTGTTGCGGATACAGTGCCCATACTGCGGTATTCGGCGGCTGGTGCGCCTCCAGCAACGACACCAGTGCCCCGCTGTTGAGGTGCTCGAGCACGTAGTAGTCCGGCAACTGGCACAACCCCATCCCCAGCAATGCCGCATCCAGCACCGCCTGCCCGCTGTTGCAGCGCCAGTTGCCCTGGACGCGCTGGCTCAGCTCGCGTCCGTCCTGCTGCAGGACCCAGATGTCCGAACTGCCAATCAGGCAGTTGTGCCGGGCCAGCTCCGACAGGCTGTGGGGCCGCCCGTAGCGTTCCAGGTAGGCCGGCGAGGCGCACAGGTACATGCGCCGCGGCGCCAGGCGGGTGGCTACCAGGCGTGAGTCCTGCAGGCGGCCGAGGCGGATCGCCAGGTCCATGCCTTCATGCAGCAGGTCAAGGGTGCGGTTGCTCAACTCCACTTCTACCCGCAATTGTGGATAGAGCGCCAGGAAGCGGGTCACCAGCGGCACGATGAAGCGCTCGCCGTAGGCCACCGCGCAGGTCATGCGCAGCAACCCCTTGGGTTCGCTGGCCAGGTCGCCCATGGCACGCAGGGCCTCCTCGCGGCCATCCTGCAGCCGTTGGCAATGCTGCAGGAAGGTCTGCCCGGCCTCGCTCAGGGTCACGCGCCGGGTACTGCGGTACAGCAGGCGGGTCTGCAGGCGCTCCTCCAGACGGGCGATCTGGCGGCTGACATGCGAGGAGGAAACCCCCAGGCGTTCGGCCGCGCTGGTGAACTGGCCCGACTCGGCCACCGCGACGAATTCGTCGATGCCTTCCCAGCGACTGCTCATGGATTATCCCTGTATGGCAATAATGTTTTGACTCAAGCCGGATTATTCACGAAAAGCCCCTGAATTACACTGCCAGCGTGAATCCTTCCCCTTGTCTGGAGACCCTTGATGATCAAGTCCCGCGCTGCCGTTGCCTTCGAGGCCAAGAAACCCCTGGAAATCGTCGAAGTGGACGTGGCCATGCCCAAGGCCGGCGAGGTGCTGCTGCGCGTGGTGGCCAGCGGTGTCTGCCACACCGACGCCTACACCCTGTCTGGCGCCGACCCGGAGGGCATCTTCCCGTCGATCCTCGGCCACGAGGGCGGGGCGGTCGTCGAGGCGGTGGGCGAGGGCGTGACCTCGGTGGCGGTCGGTGACCATGTGATCCCGCTCTATACCCCCGAATGCGGCCAGTGCAAGTTCTGCCGCTCCGGCAAGACCAACCTGTGCCAGGCGATCCGCGCCACCCAGGGCAAGGGCCTGATGCCGGATGGCACCACCCGGTTCTCTTACAAGGGCCAGCAGTTGTTCCACTACATGGGCACCTCGACCTTTTCCGAGTACACCGTGCTGCCGGAAATCTCCGTGGCCAAGATCGCCAAGGACGCACCCCTGGAGAAGGTTTGCCTGCTCGGCTGCGGCGTGACCACCGGTATCGGCGCCGTGCTCAACACCGCCAAGGTCAAGCCCGGCGATACCGTGGCCATCTTCGGCCTGGGCGGTATCGGCCTGTCGGCGATCATCGGCGCGGTCAAGGCCAAGGCCTCGCGCATCATCGCCGTCGACATCAATCCGGCCAAGTTCGAGATCGCCCGCCAGCTGGGTGCCACCGATTGCGTCAACCCCAAGGACTATGACCGCCCGATCCAGGAGGTCATCGTCGACCTCACCGACGGCGGCGTGGACTTCTCCTTCGAATGCGTGGGCAATGTCCAACTGATGCGTGCGGCCCTGGAATGCTGCCACAAGGGCTGGGGCGAGTCGGTGATCATCGGCGTGGCCGGTGCCGGCCAGGAGATCTCCACCCGTCCGTTCCAGCTGGTCACCGGCCGTGTCTGGCGCGGTTCGGCCTTTGGCGGCGTGCGTGGCCGCAGCGAACTGCCAAGCTACGTGGATATGTCGCAGAAGGGCGAGATCCCGCTGGACACCTTCATCACCCACACCATGGGCCTGGAGGACATCAACAAAGCCTTCGACCTGATGCACGAAGGCAAGAGCATCCGTAGCGTGATCCACTTCTGAGGTCTGCCATGAGCCTGGAAAACATCTCCTGCCAGAAGAGCTTCGGCGGCTGGCACAAGCGCTACCGACACAGTTCCAAGGTGCTGGGCTGCGACATGGTGTTCGCCGTCTACCTGCCGCCGCAGGCCGAGCAGGGCGAGAAGCTGCCGGTACTGTACTGGCTCAGCGGCCTGACCTGCACCGACGAGAACTTCATGCAGAAGGCCGGCGCCCAGCGCCTGGCCGCGGAGCTTGGGCTGATCATCGTCGCCCCCGACACCAGCCCGCGTGGCGAACAGGTGCCGGGCGATCCGGACGGCGCTTGGGATTTCGGCCTGGGCGCTGGCTTCTACCTCAATGCCACCCAGCAACCCTGGGTCCAGCACTACCGCATGCACGACTATGTGGTGGAGGAGCTGCCCGCCCTGGTCGAGGCGCATTTCCCGGCGTCCGACCAGCGCAGTATCAGCGGTCACTCCATGGGCGGCCATGGCGCCCTGGTATGCGCCTTGCGCAATCCGGGGCGCTATCGTTCGGTGTCGGCGTTCTCGCCGATCAGCAACCCGATGGACTGCCCTTGGGGCGAGAAGGCGTTTTCCCGCTACCTGGGCGAGGATCGTTCACGCTGGCGCGAGTGGGATGCCAGCGTGCTGTTGGCCGAGACACCGTCCGGCCAGTGCCCGCCGTTGCTGGTGGACCAGGGCGACCGGGACGACTTCCTGGAAAAGCAGCTCAAACCCGAGGCCCTGGAGCAAGCCGCACGCAAGGCCGGCCACGAGCTGACCCTGCGCCTGCAGCCAGGTTATGACCATAGCTACTACTTCATCGCCAGCTTCATCGACGAGCACCTGCGCCACCACGCCGTAGCGCTGGGCCGGGTCTAGCCGCGAGCTGCAAGAAAAGCAGTCCGCCGCCGATGTGCTTTTGCTTGCAGCTCAGAGCAGGGAAGAGCATCCGCGCAAGGTCGAGCAAAGCAGGTAGAATCACGCCCTGACTCAAATCGGGGCGTTTTTCTATGCGTATTGGCCACGGCTACGATGTGCACCGTTTCTGCGACGGCGATTTCATTACCCTGGGTGGGGTACATATCCCCCACAAGTACGGCCTGCTGGCCCATTCCGACGGCGATGTGCTGTTGCACGCCCTGAGCGATGCGCTGCTCGGCGCCGCGGCGCTGGGCGACATCGGCAAGCATTTTCCCGACACCGACCCGCAGTTCAAGGGCGCCGACAGCCGCGTGTTGCTGCGCCATGTGGTCGGCATCGTCCAGGCCAAGGGCTGGAAGGTCGGCAACGTCGACGCCACCATCGTCGCCCAGGCGCCGAAGATGGCACCGCACATCGAGACCATGCGCCAGCTGATCGCCGAAGACTTGCAGGTGCAACTGGACCAGGTCAACGTCAAGGCCACCACCACCGAGAAGCTGGGCTTCACCGGCCGCGAGGAGGGCATCGCCGTGCACGCGGTGGCCCTGTTGCTGCCAGCATGACCGAACTGGAACTGCTGGGTCCGCGTGCATCGGGCGAGGCGTTGGGCAGCGCGGTGCTCAAGGCGGTGGCCGAAGACTTCCAGGTCGACGAAGTGCTGGACATTCCCTTGTCCGGCCAGGGCGAGCACCTCTGGCTGTGGGTCGAAAAGCGTGACCTGAACACCGAGGAGGCTGCCCGCCGCCTGGCCCGTGCTGCCGGCGTGCCCCTGCGCGCCATCAGCTACGCCGGGCTCAAGGACCGCCAGGCCCTGACCCGCCAGTGGTTCAGCCTGCACCTGCCGGGCAAGGCCGACCCTGATCTGTCGCGTGCCGAGGACGCCAGCCTGCGCGTGCTCAAGCGGGTGCGCCACCAGCGCAAGCTGCAGCGTGGCGCCCATTCAGCCAACGGCTTCACCCTGCGCCTGACCGCCCTGGTGGCGGATCGCCAGGCCCTGGATGCTCGCCTGGAGCAACTCAAGCGCCAGGGCGTGCCGAACTACTTCGGCAGCCAGCGCTTCGGCCATGCCGGTGGCAATGTCCATGACGCCCAGGACTGGGCGGCCCGCGCGGCCCTGCCGGAGCAGCGCAACCTGCGTTCGCGCCTGTTGTCGGCGGCGCGCAGCTACCTGTTCAACCAGGTCTTGGCCGCACGGGTCGCCGACGGCAGCTGGCAGCGGGCCCAGGTCGGTGATTTGCTGGCTTTCACCGACAGCCGTAGTTTCTTCGCGGCAGGCGAACAGGAGTGCGCCGATCCGCGCCTGGACATTCTCGATCTTCACCCCACCGGGCCGCTCTGGGGCGCGGGTTCTACACCTGCTGGCGGGGCTGGCGCGGCACTGGAAACCGCCATCGGCGAGCGGCACCCGGCGTTGTGCCAGTGGCTGGCCCTGGCGGACATGAAGCACGAGCGGCGTATCCTGCGGCTCCCTATTGGCGGGCTGACGTGGCATTATCCCGAGCCTGATATCCTGCAACTGGAATTCGTCCTTCCGGCCGGATGCTTCGCCACCGTTGTGGTGCGCGAGCTTGTCGATCTGGTGCCGGCGGGGCAGACGGACAGCCCATGCGTATTCTGATTTCGAATGACGACGGTGTTACCGCACCCGGCCTCGCCGCGCTGCACGCTGCGCTGGTGGATCATGCCGAGTGCGTGGTGATTGCCCCGGATCAAGACAAGAGCGGCGCCAGTAGTTCGCTGACGCTGGACAGGCCCCTGCACCCGCAGACCCTGGCCAACGGTTTCATCAGCCTCAACGGCACGCCCACCGACTGCGTGCACCTGGGGCTCAACGGCCTGCTGCCGGAAACGCCCGACATGGTCGTCTCCGGCATCAACCTGGGCGCCAACCTGGGCGACGACGTGCTCTATTCCGGCACGGTCGCCGCAGCGCTCGAAGGGCGTTTCCTCGGTGGCACGTCGCTGGCGTTCTCGCTGCTGTCGCGCCAGCCGGACAACCTGCCCACCGCCGCCTACATCGCCCGCCGCCTGGTAGAGGCCCAGGCGCGCCTGGAGCTGCCGCCGCGTACCGTGCTCAACGTCAACATCCCCAACCTGCCCTTGGAGCACATCCGGGGTATCCAGCTCACTCGCCTCGGCCACCGCGCGCGCGCGGCGGCGCCGACCAAGGTGGTCAACCCCCGGGGCAAGGAAGGCTACTGGATCGCCGTGGCCGGCGATGCCGAGGACGGTGGGCCGGGCACGGACTTCCATGCGGTGATGCAGGGCTATGTCTCGATCACGCCGTTGCAGCTGGACCGCACCTTCAACGACGCCTTCGAGCGTCTGGACGGCTGGCTGGAGGGACTGCTCTGATGCGCGAACAGGACGATCTGCTGCGCCGTGGCATCGGCATGACTTCCCAGCGCACGCGTGAGCGGCTGATCCAGCGGCTGTACGAGGAAGGGGTCTCGAACACCCATGTGCTCGAGGTCATCCGCCGCACGCCACGCCATCTGTTCGTCGACGAGGCCCTGGCGCACCGGGCCTACGAGGATACGGCGCTGCCGATCGGGCATAACCAGACCATCTCCCAGCCGTTCATGGTCGCGCACATGAGCGAGCTGCTGCTGGAGGCCGGGCCGCTGGACAAGGTGCTGGAGATCGGCACGGGCTCTGGCTACCAGACTGCGATCCTCGCCCAACTGGTGGAGCGGGTGTTCTCGGTGGAACGGATCAAGGTCCTGCAGGACAGGGCCAAGGAACGCCTGGTCGAGCTCAACCTGCGCAACGTGGTGTTCCGCTGGGGCGACGGTTGCGAAGGCTGGCAGGCGCTGGCGCCGTACAACGGCATCATCGTCACTGCCGTGGCCGCGGAAGTGCCCCAGGCCCTGCTGGACCAGTTGGCCCCGGGAGGGCGCATGGTGATTCCAGTGGGGGCGGCCGGCGAGGCGCAGCAACTGATGCTCATCGTGCGCGAGGAGCACGGTTTCTCCCGCCGGGTCCTGGGTTCCGTGCGTTTCGTGCCGCTGCTCAACGGTCCGCTGGCCTGAGGGGACGCGGAATATTTGCTGCGGCGACGAATTCTCGGGCCCTGGCCCTGTCTATCTGGCTGCCTCTGCGGCGAAGGCCCGGAGCATGAAGCCACCCAAGCCGGGTGGCCTCGTTTATAATTGCAACAATATTGCATTGCGTAGCGTCATATCGGTTATCGGCACCATAAGGGGAGCGCGGGTGGGTCACACAATCATTCGGCAGCGCAAGGATCGGTCGGGTTTCAAGCTTCTGGTGATTGCGCTGGCCATGGGGGCCTTGCTCGCGGGTTGCTCCAGCAGCGGCTCGAACGGCGCCCGTGTGGTCGATCGCAACGCGGTCCCCAAGCGCCCGACCGTGACGTCGGGTCAGTACATCGTCAGGCCCGGCGATACCCTGTATTCCATCGCGTTCCGTTACGGCTGGGACTACAAGGAACTGGCCGCGCGCAACAACATCGGTGCGCCCTATACCATCCGCCCGGGCCAGGCCATCCGTTTCAGCAGCGGCGTGGGCGGCAGCACCAGGGTGGTATCCAGCCCCTCCTCATCGAGCAAGACCACCGTCATCCGCCGCCCTGTCGCGACCACCACGCCACCGTCTGGGGGCACTGCCAGGCCTGCCACGCCACCCCCTGCCGCGAGCAAGCCGGTGGTGACGCCGGTGCCCGCCGCAGAGCGTACCGCCGGGGGCTGGACCTGGCCGGCCAACGGTGTGCTGATTGGTAAATTCGCTTCAAACGGTAGTTTGAATAAAGGCATTGATATCGCCGGTGATTTGGGACAGCCTGTTTTTGCTGCGTCTGGTGGTACAGTGGTCTACGCCGGGAGTGGCTTGAGGGGCTACGGCGAGTTGATCATCATCAAGCACAGCGATACCTACGTCAGCGCCTACGGCCACAACCGCAGGCTTTTGGTTCGGGAGGGGCAGCAGGTCAAGGCAGGGCAGACGATCGCTGAAATGGGGTCCACGGGCACTGATCGGGTGAAGCTGCATTTCGAGATTCGCCGTCAGGGCAAACCCGTCGATCCGCTCCAGTTCCTGCCACGCCGTTGATCGTTGTACCCAGCCTGTTCCTTTGACGTAGAGGGGACAGGCTCCAGCGTTACCAGGGAACAGGTGTCGCTCGAGCCTGAGTTCGAACTCAGCAAAGGACTATAACAATGGCTCTCAGCAAAGAAGTGCCGGAGTTTGACATCGACGATGACGTCCTCCTGATGGAGACGGGCATCGTTTTGGAAACGGATGTGGTGTCAGACGAACCTGCTGTACCTTCGGTTCGGACCAGGGCCAAACAAGGCTCATCGCTCAAGCAACACAAGTACATCGATTACAGCCGGGCGCTCGATGCCACCCAGCTGTATCTCAACGAGATCGGCTTTTCACCACTGCTTTCTCCGGAAGAGGAAGTGCATTTTGCGCGCCTGTCGCAAAAAGGTGACCCCGCCGGTCGCAAGCGCATGATCGAAAGCAACCTGCGCCTGGTGGTCAAGATCGCCCGCCGCTACGTCAATCGCGGATTGTCGCTGCTCGACCTGATCGAGGAGGGCAACCTCGGCTTGATCCGCGCCGTGGAGAAGTTCGACCCGGAACGCGGCTTCCGCTTCTCGACCTATGCGACCTGGTGGATCCGCCAGACCATCGAGCGGGCGATCATGAACCAGACCCGCACCATTCGCCTGCCGATCCACGTGGTCAAGGAGCTGAACGTCTACCTGCGTGCTGCGCGGGAACTGACCCAGAAGCTCGACCACGAGCCTTCGCCGGAGGAGATCGCCGGCCTGCTGGAGAAGCCGGTGGCCGAGGTCAAGCGCATGCTGGGGCTCAACGAACGGGTTTCGTCGGTGGACGTTTCCCTGGGGCCGGACTCCGACAAGACCCTGCTCGATACCCTGACCGACGATCGTCCCACCGATCCTTGCGAGTTGCTGCAGGACGACGACCTCTCCCAGAGCATCGACCAGTGGTTGGGCGAGCTGACCGACAAGCAGCGTGAAGTGGTGGTACGTCGCTTCGGCCTGCGGGGCCATGAGAGCAGCACCCTGGAGGATGTGGGCCTGGAAATCGGCCTTACCCGTGAGCGAGTACGGCAGATCCAGGTCGAGGGCCTCAAGCGCCTGCGCGAGATCCTCGAGAAGAATGGCCTGTCCAGCGAGTCGCTGTTCCAGTAACCGCGACCGTCATGAAAAACGCCCCGACACGACGGGGCGTTTTTGTTTCTATCAATCAGCGGCTCTATCAGCCAATGTTTCTTTCGCTACCCTCGTGGCGTTGCATGTAGGAGATTGCTCACAGCTTGTGTAAGCCTTTGCCGTAGGGATCAGTAAATCATTGTCGTTTTCAAACGTTGAGTGTTTTTAACTTGCTGATAAATATGAATATTTTGGATGTGAAGAAGTATGTCCACCGTATTGTTTTGAGAGCTTTCACCCTTGCCTGGCCAGCTGGAATGGCTAGTATTCGAACTGTGCCGACGGATTGGCACAGGCTTTCACGGATGACGGCCAAGGACATCGCAGGATGCGATTCATCAGGATGATGAACGGGACAATCAGGGACTATGGAAAAAATGTGGGCGGGTCAAACCGCCCCTTTTTTTTGCCTGCGATAAAGCATCGCCAGGCAAACCTGGCGGCCAAAAGAGCTAAAAGAAAAGGCCCGTAAAGGGCCTTCTCGTGATTCAGACGCGTTAGCGTTCCAGGTGCTCGATCTTGTCGGGTTTGCCGTCCCACTCCTCGGCATCCGGCAGGGCATCCTTCCTCTCGGTGATGTTCGGCCAGATCTCCGCCAGTTCGGCGTTCAGCTCGATGAACTGTTCCATGCCCGCAGGTACTTCATCTTCCGAGAAGATGGCCTGGGCAGGGCACTCCGGTTCGCACAGCGCGCAGTCGATGCACTCGTCCGGATGAATGACCAGGAAGTTCGGGCCTTCGTAGAAGCAGTCCACCGGACAGACTTCCACGCAGTCGGTGTATTTGCACTTGATGCAGTTGTCGGTGACGACGAAGGACATTTCTAATTTTCTCCTCAGGCGACGGCAGCGTGCCCTTCCTTGCAGGGCAGCGCGGTTCCCGGTGGCAGCAGGCCAGGCTAATGAACCTGCACCCGAGCGGGAACCGCGGCGGATTCTACCAGCTTGCGCGGGTAGCCGTTATAACAGGTTTTTCAGTTGATATAGCGTTTCGATAGCTTGGCGCGGCGTCATGTCGTCCAGGTCCAGCTTGCCCAGCTTCTCGATGGCCGGGTGTGGCAGGCTGGCGAACAGGTCGCTCTGGTGCGGTACCTGCGGCTCGCCCTTGGCCTTGGTCGCGGGCGGCTCGTGAGGCAGGCTGGTGGTTTCCAGCCGCCCCAGGTGTTCGCGAGCACGCTGGATCACCGCCGTCGGCACGCCGGCCAGCTGCGCCACGGCCAGGCCGTAGCTCTGGCTGGCAGGGCCCGGCAGCACATGGTGCAGGAAGACGATGCGCTCGTTGTGCTCGGTGGCGTTCAGGTGCACGTTGGCCACCAGTGGTTCGCTCTCCGGCAGCACGGTCAGCTCGAAGTAGTGCGTTGCGAACAGGGTATAGGCGCGCAGTTGGGCCAGCCGCTCGGCGGCGGCCCAGGCCAGTGACAGGCCGTCGAAGGTACTGGTGCCTCGGCCGACTTCGTCCATCAGCACCAGGCTGCGGTCAGTGGCGTTGTGCAGGATGTTCGCTGTCTCGCTCATCTCGACCATGAAGGTCGAGCGCCCGCCGGCCAGGTCATCGCTGGAACCGATGCGGGTGAAGATGCGGTCGACCAGCGACAGCTCGCAACGCGCCGCGGGGACGAAGCTGCCGATGTGCGCCATCAGCACGATCAGTGCGGTCTGGCGCATGTAGGTGGACTTACCGCCCATGTTCGGACCGGTGATGATCAGCATGCGTGTGCTGTTGTCCAGCGCCAGGTCGTTGGCCACGAACGGCGTGGTCAGCACCTGCTCGACCACCGGGTGACGGCCCTGTTCGATACGCAGGCAGGGCTCGTCGACGAAGGTCGGGCAGTTCAGGTCCAGGTTCAGGGCGCGCTCGGCCAGGTTGCTCAGCACGTCCAGCTCGGCCAGGGCGGCGGCGCTGTCCTGCAGCGGCGCCAGGTGGCCGATCAGGGTTTCGAGCAGGGCGTCATAGAGCATCTTCTCTCGCGCCAGGGCGCGGCTCTTGGCCGACAGCGCCTTGTCTTCGAAGGCCTTGAGCTCCGGCGTGATGAAGCGCTCGGCGCCCTTTAGGGTCTGGCGGCGGATATAGTCGGCCGGGGCCTGCTCGGCTTGTTTGGTCGGCAGCTCGATGTAGTAGCCATGCACCCGGTTGTAGCCGACCTTGAGGTTGGCCAGGCCCGTGCGCGCCTTTTCGCGGGCCTCCAGGTCGATGAGGAATTGGCCGGCGTTCTCGCTCATGGCCAGCAACTCGTCCAGCTCGCTGTCGTAGCCGGTCTTGAGCACGCCGCCGTCGCGGATCACCGCCGGCGGGTTGTCGATGATCGCTCGCTCCAGCAGGCTGGCCAGCTCCGGGTAGGTACCGGTGATCGCGGCCAGGCGTGCCAGGTGCGGGGCCTCCAGCTCGGCCATGGCGTTCTGCAGCTCGGGCAAGGCACCGAGGGCATCACGCAGGCGCGCCAGGTCGCGTGGGCGGGCGTTGCGCAGGCCGATGCGGGCGAGGATCCGCTCGATGTCGCCGATTTCCTTGAGCTGCGGCTGCAGTTTCTCGAAGCGGTAGCCGTCCAGCAGGCAGCGGATCGAGTCCTGGCGTGCCTTGAGTACCTTGAGGTCGCGCAACGGGCGGTTCAGCCAGCGGGTCAGCAGGCGGCTGGCCATGGCGGTCTGGCAACGGTCGATGACCGATTGCAGGGTGTTGTCGCGACCACCGGCCAGGTTGACGTCCAGTTCCAGGTTGCGGCGGCTGGCGCCGTCGAGGATCACCGTGTCGTCCATGCGCTCGTGGCGCAGGCTGCGCAGGTGAGGCAGGGTGGTGCGCTGGGTTTCCTTGGCGTAGGTCAGCAGGCAGCCGGCCGCGCCGATGGCCAGGGTCAGCTTGTCGCAACCGAAGCCCTTGAGGTCCTGGGTCGCGAACTGCTGGCACAGGCTCTTGCGCGCCGAATCGCGGTCGAAGTCCCACGGGGCGCGACGACGGCAGCCCGGGCGCTTTTCCGCCGGCAGGCCTTGGGGCCAGTCGTCGGGGATCAGCAGTTCCACCGGGTTGATGCGTTCGAGCTCGGCCAGCAGGTTCTCCCAGCCCTTGATCTCCTGCACGGTGAAGTTACCGCTGGTGATGTCCAGCACTGCCAGGCCGAACAGCCGCTCGTCGCCCAGCAGGGCGGCGATCAGGTTGTCGCGGCGCTCGTCGAGCAGGGCCTCGTCGCTGACCGTGCCGGGGGTGATGATCCGCACCACCTGGCGCTCCACCGGCCCCTTGCTGGTGGCCGGGTCGCCGACCTGCTCGCAGATCACCACCGACTCGCCGAGCTTGACCAGCTTGGCCAGGTAGCCCTCCACCGAGTGGAACGGGATTCCGCACATGGGGATCGACTGGCCGGCGGACTGTCCGCGGGCAGTCAGGGTGATATCCAGCAATTTGGCGGCTTTCTTCGCGTCTTCGTAGAAGATCTCGTAGAAATCGCCCATGCGGTAGAACATCAGCTGGTCTGGGTGCTGGTTCTTCAGCTTCCAGTACTGCTGCATCATCGGGGTATGTTGGGAAAGGTCAGACATTCAAGGCCTTGAAGCTGTACGTCTATTAGACAAATGCGAAACGTCTAATACTACAGGCTTTTTTTCGGCATTGCTGGGGGCTGTGCTACGTCAATTTCACGGAGTCTTAGGTACCGCTTTGTCATCCGTGCGTCCGCGTGCCCCCCGAGCTTCTGAGCATCGTTGCCCTGCTTATCGGTGTCGGTCAGCGACTTGGCCCGCAGGTCGTGGATGGTTGCGTCGGTGACCTTTGCCTTTTTGCAAGCCTTCCTGAAGGCATCCTTCACGGTCTCGTAGGAGACCGGCTTGCCCCCGCCCCGGGTGCAGAATAACGTGAGCCCGCGCACCTTCCGGGGCAGGGCTTTGGTCCTTGCGATTAGCTGTTCCAAGTCCGGGGTCATGCCCACGATGAGCTTTGCACCGGTCTTCTGCTGGTTGAAAGCAATGCCCTTGTCGCTGATGTCCGACAGCTTGATGGCCAGCACATCGCCAATGCGTTGCCCCGTGAGGTAGCACATTTCCAGGATAGATCGAATGTACGGCGAGCATGCGTCGCAGATCGCGGCGAACTCCTCGTCCGTGATGTACCGGTCCCGCTTCTTTTCTGCGTGCCGCTTGATGCCGGTGCAGGGGTTCGAGTCGACGATCTGCTGCTCTAGGGCGTAGGCGAACACCATCCGCAGGAACGATATCACCCGGTTTGCCATGTTCGGCGTGTCGGACATATGCAGCTTGAGGGCCGCCACATGCCGAGGAAGTACCTGGCGCGGCTCGAATTCGGCCAGGTGGTGCTTCAGTTTTGCTGCGGCAGCCTCGTATTGCTTGATGGTGTTCTCAGCGACCGTACCTATCGCAACTGGGTCAAGGCGCTGCACTTGCAGGTGCTGTCCATCCTTGCTGCACGTGCGGGGCGGGTGCGGCTGCATACCGTTCGTCGGGTCAGTATGCGCCGAGCGTGCGCCGAGGATGCGCCGAAGTAGCGTCGAAGCGACGAACCGAAAACAGCCCCTTTTCGGTTTTTCCGGAGGCAGGTAAAAAGGCGCCACGATATGAAAAGTGTGCCTTAGGCACCGAGCCCCACCACAGGTGGGGCTTGTCATAGTTGTATGGCTCACGTTTGCGCCTGAAAGGGGAAATCCTTTTTGATGATGTCCTTGAGCCAGAACACAAATAGGACCATGCCAAAGAAAAAGTATGCGACAGCGTTCCAGATGTTCACCAACATGAGCAGGATTTCTCCCCGGCTTGGTGCAGTGTCAGGAACGCTAAACAGATAGATCTCCCAGCAGTTAGCCACAACGCATACCAATGCCATCAGCACCGGGATTACCGTTTTGGTCAGGTGCTTCCAAATTGATCCCAGGATTCTTCTCAGCTCAGCCCGCTTATCGGGCGTGAGGGCTATGCAGGCAACCAAAATTCCAAAGGCAGTGCCGATGATGCCAAGTAGAGCCATCACAACAGTGAAAATTTGCATTTTGCTTTCCCCAAATCATCGTAATCAGAAGGATATTGGAGCCTCGCATGACCAATGAGCAACAAGCGCTTGCCGAGATGCCGGTCTGGCTAGTGATCACCCTCGCCCTGGTCGGTGGGGTATCCGGTGAGATGTGGCGTGCGGACAAAGCGGGCGTCCGGGGCTGGGCGCTGGTTCGACGCATCGCCTTGCGGTCTGGCGCCTGCGTGGTCTGCGGGATGGCAACGATCATGTTGCTGTACTCCGTTGGCGCATCGATCTGGGCTTCGGCGGCATTCGGCTGCCTGACTGCGATGGCGGGTGCCGATGTCGCCATCGGCTTGTACGAACGCTGGGCCGCCAAGCGCCTGGGCGTCTGCGAGATGCCGCCGCGCAGTGGCGAACCGGGTCAATGAGCTGACCGTAAGTATGGTGGTGAATTATCCCGGTATACCAAAGTGGGTGGTTACGAGGCGGGAGCCCACCGAAAGTACTTCACCCGCCAAGCTGCCAAGGATGCTCTTGGTTCCGCTTTTGGTGGCATCAACGAGTTGGTCGCCTAAGGATGGGCCTGAGGTGAGGCTTTCAGGTACCGCTTTCAGAGCCTCCAAGCCTTTGGCGGTCAACACAGCATTCAGCACCCCGTTGCCGTACGACTGATCTCTGAAGCAAAGGTAGCCGGCTTCGGCCAGCCATTCGACACAGGCTAAGAAGAACTCGCCTCGTTCGTTAGCGAGGTCCCCCGCCATTTGTTCATTGAAGGTGTAACCCGGTAGTCGATAGCGGCATTGGTGTCCTTGGGCAGGTGTTGGGCGCGAAGGCGTCACCAGAAGAAGCCACCAAGGAGCCCAGCGCTGGGCGCAGTGCCAAGGTGCAGAACGTCTTCGTGGTCAATGCGGATGCGATCAGCAGGACGGGCGCTGGTCTCGCCAGGCGCGCTCCTGCAGCGGCGGGTGGTAGCCGACGGGCGCGTCGGCGCCGACGCCACCAGGCACGTGCCGTGGGCAGTACCGTCCGCCCCCGAGCCAGGGGCACGCCTGCGCCGTTGAGCACGCCGTCGACCAAGCCAGCAGTACCGGCCCTCAGTCGTGCAGGGCTCTTCGCCGCTGTGCCTGCTGCAGCGGGGGCGGAAGATCTTGGTCGGGTGGCTCGCTCGATCAGGGGTGTCACCCGGTTGGCCAAGCGCCTGCCGGGCGGCAACGTCGTGGACGCTGGTGCGGAAGCGCTTGATGTTGCGCTGAATGCCGAGACTCAGGACGAAAAAGCCGAGGGCTACGGTGGTGCAGCGGGCAGTCTTGCGGGGACGCTTGCGGGAGCAGCTGCAGGCGCGGCGATCGGCTCGGTCGTCCCGGTGTTGGGGACGGCAGTCGGCGGTGCGCTTGGCGCAGTCCTGGGCGGCATGGGAGGTGAGTCGCTCGGGGGCTGGCTGGGCAAGAAACTGTTCGGTGAGGCTGAGCCAGCCGGCCCGGCCAGGGATCGGGAAGCACCTGCTTCGCCGGCCATCGGTGATGCGATGCGCACCAATGTCCTGCCGGGTGCCGAGGCTTCCAGCAAGCCGCCCATGTCGGATCCGTCCAATGCGTTGGGGGATGCTTCACGCACCACGAAGGCTGTAGTACCGACGGTGGTTTCACCGGTGGTCGGTGATGTTGTGCGCCCCAAGCCAGAGTCGCCTGCTGAAGCCGCCAAGCCGGTCAGATCCGATCCACCAGGCGCTTCGATGGGAGAGACACGCACGGCGCTGCCCGTGGTGCCGAGGGTGGTCCCGCCGGTTGTCGGTGACACCGTGCGCGCCAAGCCAGAACCGGCACCGCTGGCTCCCGGAGACCTGGTCCGCGACTTGGTGAAGGCGGTGCCACCAGCGCCGCCGGTGTTGGAGGTGGCCAAGCCGGCCCCGGCCGCGAAGGCGCCGCCGCCGAAAGTAGAGCAGTCGTTTCAGCTCTCGCTGAGCATTCCGGTGGTAGTGCAGGGCGACATGAAGGATCCGGCTCGGTTTGCCAGCGACTTGGAGCCTCACATCAGGCGTCAGGTGGAGGCGATCTTGCGCGACGTCGCGAGTCGGCAGAGCGCGGTCCAGTTGTTCGATGCCCCACACGTTTAAGGAGGTACCATGGCATACATGGAGCAATTGCAGTCTGCGCTGAAATGGCTGGTCGCGGCCGGGGAAGCGGGCAGGCAGAGCCTGGATGGCATGTTGGGGCCGTTGACGGGAGCGGTGAGTGACATCACCGGCGCGGCGGCGGACTTGGAAAACGTACCGTTCGTGGGGCCGGTGATCGGCGAGAAGCTGGGCAGGGTAGTGCGTGGTATTGGGGTTGCACAGTCCCGCGTCGGTGAGGTGGCTGCCAAGTACGGCCAGGCCGTATCCGCGGCTAGCCAAGTGCAGGAACGCCTGGGGGCATTCAAGGAGCAGGCCGCCAAGGTCCGCTCGGAAGTGGGGCGGGTGGCAGGCACCATCAGCCCGACGCTGGCCCCGGTCGTGCCGACCGCCAGCCTCGCCGCCGAAGTCACGCCGCAGCCCGAGGCGGTGAAGCCGTTTCCACACCTGTTGATTATTCAACCCCACCGGCCGGACGCACAGCCGTACTACTTCAACCTGGACACGGCGGCATTCGACGAACTTCGTCGACAAGCGTCGTTCCGCTGGGCGGGGCAGGAGCGCTTGCGACGCACTGTAGCCCAGCAGGCGGTCAGCCTGGGCGAGGAGAAGATTACCCTCAAGGGGGTGATCTTCCCGGGTTACAAGGGCGGTATTGGCCAGCTCAATACGCTTCGCAGTATCGGTCGGAGCCTGCAGCCGCTGAACCTGGTGACGGGGTATGGCGAGGTGCTGGGGGACTGGTGCTTGCTCAGTGTCGAGGAAGAACAGAGCAACCTGCTCGCCGGCGGCATTCCTCGAAAACAAGCCTTCTCGTTGGAGTTCGTGAGCTATGGCAACGACCTGCAGAACGTCTGACGGGGATCTGCTCGATGTGATCTGTCAGCAGTACTACGGGCACCTGAACGGCACGGTTGAGGCGGTGCTCGAGGCAAATCCGGATCTTGCCAGGGAGGCGCAACCCTACCGCGCCGGCCTGGTCATCCATCTGCCAGACCTGTCCGCACCGGCCGTGGAACTGCTGCAGATATTCGGCTGATTCCGCTTCACGTTACGAGCCCCGCCCAGTGCGAGGCTTTTTATTGGAGGAACCATGCAACCCACCTATCGCATCATTGCCGACGGCAAGGACGTCACTGCGCTGATCAACGACCGTCTGATGTTGCTGCGGCTGTCGGATAAGCCCGGGATGGAGTCGGATGAATTCGAGCTGCGAATCGATGATCGCGACCAAGCGGTTGCGCTGCCGGGGCGCGGCAGCAAAGTTGAGATTCTGATGGGATACCAGGGCCAGGTGCTGACGCGTATGGGTTCGTACCTGGTGGATCAGGTTCAACTGTCTGGCCCGCCTGACACGCTGATCATTCGCGGCAAGGCCAGCGACATGCGTGGCAGCGGCAAGACCATTCGCAGCGGCAGTTGGGAAAACGTCCCGCTCTCCCAGATTGTCAGCGAAATCGCCAAGCGCAATGGCTGGGAGCCGGTCTGCCCAGTCCAGACCAAGGTCGAGCGCGCCGACCAGCGCAATGAGTCGGATTTCAACTTCATCACCCGCCTGGCTAAGCAATACGACTGCACCGCCAAGGTCGCCGACGGCAAGCTGCTTGTCATGCCGCGCCAAGCTCAGGTGAGCACCACGGGCAAGGCCTTTGGCGCGGTGATCATCCACAAAACCGATGTGGCTCGCTACGAGTTCCGCCTGGGTGATCGCTCGACGCAGAAGTCCGTGAAGACCCAGCACCAGGACAAGAAGACCGGCGAACTGAAGGTGATCGAGCTGGGTAACGAAGATGCTCCCGACGGCCTGCCGGCGGTCCACACAGACCGCCACATCTACCCCAACAAGAGCGCTGCCGAGGCCGCTGCCAAGGCTCGTCTGGCTGCGTTCAACCGCAGTACCGCCGGAGTGCGCCTGGAGATGGCGGGTAGGACCGACCTGTTTGCTGAACGGGTAATCGATGCCCAGGGCTTCAAGATTGGGCTGGATGGCCAGTACCTGGTCGATGGAGTCGAGCAGGTGTTCACCCCGGCTGGTTGGACGACCGCAGTCGAGTGCAACGGCGGCAAGAAAGGCAAGGCCAAGGCCAAAGGCAAAAAGAAGAAAGAAACCAAGCCACTGAAAGTGGTGCAACTGAATTCGGCCTGAGCGGCCACCACAGGAGATACCCATGGCAATTACTGAAAAACAGCTGCAGCAGATCCTCCCCAACGCCGGCCGCCAAGCCGGCGTTTTTGTTCCTGGCCTCAACGCCGCGATGGGCAAGTACGGCATTGTTACCCGCCTGCGTACGGCAGCGTTCATCGCCCAGGTCGGCCATGAGTCGGGCCAGCTTCGCTACGTGCGCGAGCTGGGCAACGACAAGTACCTGTCGAAGTACGACACCGGCCGCCTGGCCCAGCGCCTGGGCAACACGCCCGAGGCCGACGGTGATGGCCAGAAGTATCGCGGTCGCGGCCTGATCCAGGTCACCGGGCGGGCCAACTACGAAGCCTGCAGCGAAGCGCTGTTCGGTGACAGTCGCCTGCTCAGCACGCCGGAGCTGCTCGAGCACCCGGTGATCCCTCTCTTTCCCCCTCATGAATGCTATGTCGAAGTCTTCGCCGGCGGCGCCGCGTTGTACTTCATGCGACCCCAACCTGCACCGGTAGGGCTTCTACGCTCCAGCCGAGCATAGTGCGTGCTTTGGCGCGGTGCCCGGGCAGGAAGCCAAGCGGCAATTGATCCATCAGCCATTCCATGGCCTCGAGCTGGTCGTCATCCAGGACTAATCGAAGAGGGGCGGCATCGATTACGTCAGTAGACAATGGAGAACTCACGATAAATAACTGTGCGTGCATACAGTGTAAGGTCGTGGCGTGTCGCTGGCAAAGCTGGAGGATGCCTCGCAAGGCGTGGGGCAAAAATGGAGCAACCCGAGCGCCATTCTATGCCCCTTTAGGCGTCTTGCAGGTGGATACGAAAAAGCGCTCAAGCCCTTTGAATACGGGGCATGGGCGCTTTTTCTGGTTAGTATCCCAGCACAATTGGAGTGTGTTGACAGGAGCCGCTACAATCTTTAGTGGCCTTATGCTACCTTCCGGCCGGAGAGCCTAAATGCATTTAAGGGAAAGGGCATGTGGAAAAAAATTAATGAGCTGAGGGATCCGTTCAACGATGCGGTGAATTACCGTAGCCGGATTGAAAAGGAATTTTTTAATAAATTATTTTTGCGCACAGAGGAGTTAGATAGGCTTGTGGCGCCCTCGATATATTATTTAATGGGGGAGAAGGGTGCCGGAAAAACAGCATATGCAACATATTTGGAAAATAATAAATATGAGAAAAACCACTGCAAAACCATAACGCTAACAGATACGCAGTATAAAAGATTCATTGCTTTAAAGAAGAATGGGAAACTTCATTATAGTGATTATGCCAATATTTGGCGATCTATACTTTTGTCTGCAACCTCTCAAGTTATTATCGATAAATCAAGGGGCGTTCTTCAGAGAATGACTGGAAAGTTTGCGGCGGTCGAGGAGGCACTTAAAAAATGGAATCGCAGCTCGCTTAATCCGGAGATTGATAGCGCTCTTGAATCGTTGAAAAGCATAACGACCAGCGGTGAACTGGGTGTTGATCCCCTAAAAGTTACAGCGGAGGGTAGTCTTGAGCTTTCATCGAGAACTGAAGAGATAAAGCATCACCTGTTAGAAAATGAGACGACTCTAAAGGAAGCAATTGCCTCTTTGTCGCTTAGCCATAATCATATCGTATTTATCGATGGTATCGATTTTAGGCCGTCATCTGTAACGTATCGTGAATACATGGACTGCATCAAAGGGCTTGGTGAGGCAGCATGGCAGTTAAATACAGAATTTTTTAACGGTATTCGAGACTCTAAGGGGCGCATAAAAATTGTGCTGCTGGTTCGTCCTGACGTGTTCCATTCTTTGAATATCTACAATTCCAATTCTAGAATACAAGATAATACAGTCTTCCTCACTTGGCATACTACGGAAGCAAATGCATCTTCATCGCCGCTTTTCGAGGTTGTCGGTAAATTTCTTGCGAGCCAGAACGGCTCTCATGTGTCACCAAGTGATGCGTGGTGTAATTATTTTTCTGATCAGCCGGGTGCGCTTGAGATATTTAAAAAGTTTTTGCGAGGATCCTTTCAAAAGCCTCGGGATTTCTTGACATTCATAAAAATATTACGGGGTCTACACCTGAGCAAGGGGCTAGGGGGGCAAACTCAGTTTTCACCCAAGCTAATAAGTGATCCAGGGTTTACTAATGATGCTTCTGACTATCTTCTTGGGGAGGTTAGAAATTACGCTGCATTTTATATGACGCCTGAAGATTTTGGATGTTATTTGAAGTTCTTCCAATTTTTAGATGGGAAGTCTACTTTTACTTTCTCTGAGTTTTCAAGTTATTTTAATGGCTTTTCTCGGTGGGCGAAAGGCGAGACTATCTACAATAGGCAGTATTTGCGAGACGCAGAGTCATTGCTGCAATTCTTCTACGATGTCAATGTCATTGGGTATAGAGAGGATACTGATGATCAATCGGGCACTTACTACCATTGGTCATATCGAGAGCGCTCGCTGAATAATATAGCGCCTAAAGTAAAACCAGTTGACGACTTGATGATCAACCCTGGGATTGCCAAGGCGTTAGATATTGGAAAGCGCTTTAAAGATCAGCCGGAGGCCCCAATGGAGCCCAGAAAACCCAAAAAGCCACACCGGAAAGGAAAGAGGCGCTTTAAGCGTAGAGCCGCAGAGAAGGGGGCTATTTAATAGCTCTTCCCTATTGGGGCCATGATGCCATGGCGAGCATGGTCCCAATGTGAGGACCACCGCAGGTGGATGCTGGAGCAGTGAGCGAACCGAGTGGTGTGTAACTGAAGTTCAAAAGCTAGGG
Organism: Pseudomonas sp. I2; assembly: GCF_040984075.1. Lineage (NCBI taxonomy): Bacteria > Pseudomonadati > Pseudomonadota > Gammaproteobacteria > Pseudomonadales > Pseudomonadaceae > Pseudomonas > Pseudomonas sp. I2. The sequence continues at coordinate 11,338 of NZ_JBCGFQ010000008.1, read as the reverse complement.
TCTTGGACTGAAAGGTATAAATGCTAGTTGACCATCTCTAGGAGGAGCCAATGCCAACCACTGCTTGTGGGGTCTGGCGCGGGGAAGGTGGTACAAAAATGGTACGAAGTAGGGAATGGGGCTCTAGAGGCCACGCAGAATAATGCCTTTAGAAAGAACCTGCCCAATCCATCACGGGGGAGAGGTTTCGTAGGACGCTAGGAGGCGGGTGGTGTTGGGGTTGGTTGCACCGGTAGCTGATTGGGCATGAGAGCAGCTTAGGCCGCTGAGAGCGCATGCCGCAGCCTATACTCTCCAGACCGTCTGGACGGAGCAGTCACCCGTGAAGCGCACCTTGGAAGGAATGATTCTCGCCGGCGCACCGCTAATGCAGCAGGCGATCGATGCGTTGCGTCGGTATCACGAAGCCGAGGACTCTGGCGCGGCGTCGGAGGAGGTCGAGCGCCTACGGCTGCTGGCTGAGTCGCTGTATCAGGCCGTGACGGACTATCAGTTGTACGCGCTCGGGCATCAGGACTTGGTTCGCCACTAGATTGTGGCTAGACATTGTTTTCAGGGGGCGGGATTGAAGGTTGGCAGAGTGTCGGGGGAGGCGTCTAAAACAGCGCTGCCGGCCCTTGCCATTACTGGGCGAAAACGGACGAAACTTGAGAAAAAGTATTAGACGTGGAAATAGTGTAGGCCGCATGTCTGGCGGCCTGCACTCGAATTTTAATGCTACTGCTGCATCATCGGGGTATGTGCGGAAAAATCTGAAATTGCTTTGTTCATCAAGGGCTTATGAAGCTTGTCTCAAATGTGTGGGGCAAATTTGGGGCTTTGCATCGAAGGCGATATTGCCCTTCACGATGATGGGTTCAGCCGGTTCATCAGGCAACGATGATGCTGATGGCGGGAGGGATTATCTCCGCTGCCTTGCAGGGTAGGGAGGTTACCACGGGAGCGCCAATTTCAGCACGGGAAACCCAGGCGTGCGTCCATCTGCCTGGCAAGAAAGCGAATGCCTCAGCCTGGGCTGGGGCATCGATCGCACAGGGATTTCTTTTATGCACCTAATCAGGATCAGGCGGCGGATGGCAACGAGAAAAGCATCCTCGTCGCCAGGTAGGGCCAGACCTGGCATCCACCACCTGCAGCCTGACCCCGTAGCAGACTTCAGCCTCGCTTCCATACCACCGGGAACCAGTCCTCGCGCATGCGCTCGCCATCGGTAAGGCCGATACCGGGGAAGGGCGGCGAGGTGCGGCCCGGGCGCTGTACATAGCGCACGTCATCCCCCAGGAAGCGGGTGGAGAACGCCCGTCGCCTGCCCGTCCCGGCGTTGCCCGCTGCGCCGTGCACGGTGCGGAAGTCGAAGACGATGGCGTCGCCAGGCTCCAGCTCCGGCGAGAGGATCTGGTATTCGCCGTTCTCCACGTCGGGCATGTCCATGAACAGGTTCTGGCCGTCGGCATCGGTGGCGCCGTAGAAGTCCTGGTTGCTGGCCCAGCGCTTGGGACGCACCGGCTTGGGCCAGCGATGCGAGCCGAGCACCACGCTCAGGGTGTTTTGCCGGGTGACCGGGTCCAGGGGGATCCAGTAACTGGCGGTCTGCAGGCCGTCGACGCAGTAGTAGGGCAGGTCCTGGTGCCAAGGGGTGGGCTTGGCGGTGCCGGGCTCCTTGACCAGGATGTGGTCGTGGAATACCTGCACCTGCTGCGCGCCCATCAGTTCGCCGGCCAGCGCTGCCGCGGGGGAGTTGATCACGAAGTCCGTGAAGGCGGGAATGCGCTGCCAGTTGCAGTAGTCCTCGAAGAACCGTCCGCCCTCGCCGGCGTCGACGTTCTCGATGGCGAAGGCGCTGGGTTCGGCCAGGTTCTGCTCGAAGCCTTCGCGCAGGCGTTCGACCCAGTCCTTGAAAACACCGCGCAGGATCACTGCGCCATCACGCTGGAAATCTTCGATATGGGGATTCACGGGGCAACCCTCTCGTTGTGGTCGTGGCACCAGCATCGGGTGCCGGAGAGGGCTGGGTAAATCACAGAATTCCTATTCGCCACTATAGCTATTCTGTATGCCCCGCCTTGTTGTCTTGCCTCCCGATTGGCCGGTTAATAGCCCTGCGCCCTGCGGTTTCCGGGCCTTGCGTGACGCCTTCCACGGCAGCCCGCGCTGCCGGCCAAGAACAAGAACAATGAGGAGCTCCTGGGATGAACGAGCACAACAACCTGCGACGGGGCCTGAGCACCCGGCATATCCGCTTCATGGCGTTGGGGTCGGCGATCGGCACCGGGCTGTTCTACGGCTCGGCGTCGGCGATCAAGCTGGCCGGGCCATCGGTACTGTTGGCCTACCTGATCGGTGGCGCGGCCATCTACATGATGATGCGTGCCCTCGGCGAAATGGCGGTACGCAACCCGGTGTCCGGTTCCTTCGGGCTGTACACCAGCCAGTACCTGGGCCGCTACCTGGGCTTTCTCACCGGCTGGAGCTATGCGTTCTCCATGCTGGTGGTGTGCCTGGCCGACGTCACGGCCTTCGGTGTCTACATGGGCCTGTGGTTCCCCGATACGCCGCGCTGGATCTGGGTGCTGGGCATCGTCTGTTTCATCGGCGCGCTGAACCTGTGCAGCGTCAAGGTGTTCGGCGAGATGGAGTTCTGGCTGTCGTTGCTCAAGGTCACGGCCATCGTCGCGATGATCCTGGCCGGCGGCGCGGTACTGCTGTTCGGCATCCAGCTGGGCAATGGCGCCGAGGCGGTGACAGGGTTTTCCAACCTGTGGAGCCATGGCGGGTTCTTCCCCAATGGCGTCGGCGGGATGATCGCCTCGTTCACCGTGGTGATGTTCGCCTTCGGTGGCGTCGAGATGATCGGCATCACCGCCGGCGAGGCCAAGGACCCCAAGCGTGTGCTGCCCAAGGCGATCAATTCGGTGCCGCTGCGTATCCTGCTGTTCTATGTGTTGACCCTGCTGGTGCTGATGGCCATCTATCCCTGGACCAACATCGGCAGCCAAGGCAGCCCCTTCGTGCAGATCTTCAGCGGCCTGGGCATCGAGTCGGCGGCGACCCTGCTCAACATCGTGGTGATCTCGGCGGCGGTGTCGGCGATCAACAGCGATATCTTCAGCGCCGGACGCATGATGTACGGCATGGCCCAGAACGGCCAGGCACCCGCTGGTTTCGCCCGTCTGTCGCGCTTCGGCGTGCCCTGGATGACCGTGCTGGTGATGGGCGTCGCCCTGCTGCTGGGGGTGGTGCTCAACTACCTGGTGCCTGAGAACCTGTTCCTGGTGCTCGCCGCCGTGGTGACCTTCTCCATCGTCTGGGTCTGGCTGATGATCCTGCTTTCCCAGGTGGCCATGCGCCGTGGCATGAGCCGCGAAGAGGTCGCCGCCCTGGACTTCCCGGTGCCGCTGTGGCCGGTCGGCCCGGCCTGCGCCATCGTGTTCATGCTGTTCATCTTCGTCGTGCTGGGCTGGTTCCCGGACACCCGCATGGCCATGTACGTCGGCCTTGGCTGGCTGGCCCTGTTGTCCCTGGGTTACTGGCTGTGGGGTGCGCGCCAGCCACGCCCGGCGCCAGCCAGCGCATGAAGGCGTAGCCTGCAGGCATCAGCCATACAGGCCTTAGATCGCGAACAGCTCGCTGGCCCAGCGCAGGAATGCCTGGGCCGCAGGCGAGGGGCGCATGGCGCCGGATTGCGCCAGCACCACCGACTGCGGGCTGACCGCCTCGCGCAAGGGCCGGCACGCCAGTGGCCGGCCATCGTAGCTCTGGTCTCCCGCCGGTCGGGTGCACGACAACGCCACGCCATAGCCATGGGCGACCAGCCCACGCTGCATCTCGAAGGTCTGGGTCAACTGCTGGGAGCGTGGTTGCAGGTCATGGGCCCAGAACAGCGAGAGGAAGTACTCGCGGGTTCTGGCGATGTCTTCGAGAATCAGGCATTCCTCGGCCAGGTCGGCCAACGACACCTGCTCCTGGCGGGCCAAGGGATGATCGGCCGGTAGCAGGGCGTAGGGCGCCACTTGCGCCAGCACTCGCCGCTCGACCTGTGGATCGAGGCCCACGTCGTAGGTCAGCGCCAATTCCGCCTTGCCATCGTTCAGGCGCCGGTTGACCCCGGCCAGGTCGGTCTCGAGCAGGGTGATGGCGACGTCCGGGTGGCGCTGGCGAAAGCCGCTGAGCAGGCGCGGCGCGTACCAGGGGCCGAGGTCCTGGAAGCAGATCAGGCTCAGGTTGCCTCGCAGCACTTGCGGCTCGTCTCCGGCACTACCTATGCCTGCCGCCATGGCCAGGATCTCGCGGGCCTGCTCGAGCAACTGGCGCCCCGCCGGGCTCAGTTCCAGGCCACGGCTGGCCTGGCGCAGGAACAGCTTCTCGCCAAGGAGCGCCTCGAGCTGGGAGATCGCCAGCGACACCGAGGGTTGCGAGATATGCTTGGCTCGCGCTGCGGCGCTGACGCTGCCTTGTTCGGCGGTAGCCACGAAGTATTCGAGTTGACGGAAGGTAAAGCCGATCATTGTTGTTCTTGTCCTCTCTTCCCGGGACGGCATCGGGTACCGAGCGTACAGGGAATTCTCCGGTTGTGGGGTGCGAGACGGGAAATCGCCTGCATGGATTGCATTTGCCCGGCAGCGCATCCATCATGCATGGTATGCAAAAACGCAACGTAGCCACCGTACTCAGAGCACTGCTCGACCGCCACGGCCTGTCACCGACGGAGCTGCACCGGCGCACGGGCGTCCCTCAATCCACCTTGTCGCGCATCCTCAGCGAGAAGATCGTCGATCCGTCCGACAGGCATGTGTCGAAGATCGCCAGCTACTTCGGCGTGAGCACCGATCAGTTGCGTGGTCGTGCCGAACTGGGCGAGCCCCGTGCGCCAGCGCTGCCGATCCATGGCCATGCGCAATTGAGCGACATTCGCCTGTGGGACGACGAGACCCCTGTCGAGGATGACGAGGTGTCCGTTCCTTTTCTTCGTGAGGTCGAGTTGGCAGCAGGGTCAGGGAGATTCGTCATCGAGGAAAGCGAGAAGGCCCGCTTGCGCTTCGGCAAGCGCAGCCTGCGCCACAACGGCGTGCAGTTCGACCAGGCCAAGTGCGTGACGGTGCGGGGCAACAGCATGCTGCCGGTGTTGCGTGATGGCGCCACGGTGGGGGTCAACACCGGCAGGTGCGCGATCGGCGACATCATCGATGGCGACCTCTATGCCATCAACCACAACGGCCAGTTGCGCGTGAAGCAGGTCTATCGCCTGCCAACGGGCATCCGCCTGCGCAGCTTCAACCGCGACGAACACCCCGACGAGGACTACAGTTTCCAGCAGATGCAGGAGGAGCAGATCAGCCTGCTCGGCCATGTATTCTGGTGGGGCATGTACGCCCGCTGACTCCCTCCCACTTCCTGAAAACCCGCCTCGGCGGGTTTTTCGTCTCCAGGGGGCCGATATCGCGCCTGGAAATATGATGAAATGCATTGACTGTATATGCGTTAATGCATAGATTTGTTTCGCATCAGCTGACATCGGTTGTTACATGGGGCTCGACCGCTGGGGGAATTGCCTCGGCTACAGGCCAGGCGTCGTTACGCCGAGTTCGAAACACAACCGGCCCGTGGGCAATGCCGATGGGCCTTGCAAAGGAGGCAGGACAGTGGCGAACGAGCAGCAGGTGTTGCTGGAACTCCCGCTCTGGCTGGTAATCGTCCTGGCGGTGGTGGGTGGTCTTTGCGGCGAGATGTGGCGAGCCGACAAGGCCGGTGCGCGCGGCTGGTCGCTGGTGCGGCGGTTGGCGTTGCGTTCTGGAGCTTGCATGGTGTGCGGGGTTTCGGCGGTGATGTTGCTCTACGCCAGCGGCGTGTCGACCTGGACCGCCTGCGCCTTCGGCTGCATGACCGCCATGTCGGGAGCCGATGTAGTCATTGGGTTCTACGAGCGCTGGGTGGCCAGGCGGCTGGGGTTGCGTGAAGCGTCCCAGGCTGACGAACCATAGAGGGAAGGCCATGGAGCCGGCAGGTGACGCTTGCGCGAGATCGTCCGCTACCCACTGAGGGGCGAACCCTTGCCTGGGGAGGCCAGGGTGGTAGGGTAATGCGCAGTCTTCAAGGAGCCCGCCATGGACCCGATCACCGTTCTCTCCACCCGTCTGGGCGAACACCTGCGGCGCTTCAATGCCCAGGTGAGCACCGCCGAATCCTGCACCGGCGGCGGCATCGCCGAGGCGATCACCCGTATTCCCGGCAGTTCGGCCTGGTTCGAGGCCGGCTACGTGACCTATTCCAATGCCCAGAAGACCCGCCAGCTGGGCGTACCCGAGGCGCTGTTCGCCCAGGTCGGGGCGGTCAGCCAGGAAGTGGTCGAAGCCATGGTCCGCGGCGCCCAGGCCGCCAGTGGGGCGCGCTTCGCCGTGGCGGTCAGTGGTGTGGCCGGGCCCGACGGCGGCTCGCCGGCAAAGCCGGTGGGTACCGTGTGGCTGGCCTGGGCCGATGGTGAGCACGTGACCAGCGAGCGCCGGCACTTCGATGGCGACCGCGAAGCGGTACGCCGACAGACGGTGATCGCCGCGTTAGACGGCTTGTTACAGCTTGGCGCGGAGTAATTGTCGACTGGGGGTTTGCTCGAACGCACCGCTGTGGAATAATACTGGCTACTTATACAGTTATTCCGGCCGATCAGGGCCAGTCGATCACGTGAGGATTTCAATGGACGACAACAAGAAGCGCGCCTTGGCTGCGGCCCTGGGTCAGATCGAACGCCAATTCGGCAAGGGCGCGGTCATGCGCATGGGCGACCACGAGCGCCAGGCCATCCCGGCCATCTCCACCGGTTCCCTGGGCCTGGACATCGCCCTGGGCATTGGCGGTCTGCCGAAAGGCCGTATCGTCGAGATCTACGGTCCGGAATCCTCGGGTAAAACCACCCTGACCCTGTCGGTCATCGCCGAAGCCCAGAAGCACGGCGCCACTTGCGCCTTCGTCGACGCCGAACACGCCCTCGACCCCGAGTACGCCGGCAAGCTGGGCGTCAATGTCGACGACCTGCTGGTATCTCAGCCGGACACCGGCGAGCAGGCCCTGGAAATCACCGACATGCTGGTGCGTTCCAACGCCGTGGACGTGATCATCGTCGACTCCGTGGCGGCCCTGGTACCCAAGGCCGAGATCGAAGGCGAGATGGGCGACATGCACGTGGGCCTGCAGGCCCGCCTGATGTCCCAGGCGCTGCGCAAGATCACCGGTAACATCAAGAACGCCAACTGCCTGGTCATCTTCATCAACCAGATCCGCATGAAGATCGGCGTGATGTTCGGTAGCCCGGAAACCACCACCGGCGGTAACGCCCTGAAGTTCTATGCCTCGGTGCGCCTGGACATCCGCCGTACCGGTGCGGTCAAGGAAGGCGACGAAGTGGTGGGCAGCGAAACCCGCGTCAAGATCGTCAAGAACAAGGTCTCGCCTCCGTTCCGTCAGGCCGAGTTCCAGATCCTCTATGGCAAGGGCATCTACCGCAACGGCGAGATCATCGACTTGGGCGTGTCCCAGGGCCTGGTGGAAAAATCCGGTGCCTGGTACAGCTACCAGGGCAATAAGATCGGCCAGGGCAAGGCCAACGCTGCCAAGTACCTGCAAGAGAATCCGGCCATCGCCGCCGAGATCGAGAAGCAGATCCGCGAGAAGCTGCTCAACGCCGGTGCCGTCGCCGCTGCTGGCAAGGCCGCTGCTGCCGAAGCCGATGCCGACGACATGGCTGACGCCGACGCCGGTTATTGATTGGCCCTATGTCCGCCGTACTCGACACCCCCGTCGCCGTCCGGCGGACCGCCATGGACCTGCTCGCTCGTCGCGAGCATGGTCGCGTCGAGCTGACACGCAAGTTGCGTCAGCGTGGCGCATCGGATGAGCTGATCGAGCAGGCGCTCGATCGGCTTGCCGAAGAAGGGCTGCTCAGTGAAGCCCGCTACCTCGAGAGCTTCATTTCCCATCGTTCCAATGCCGGCTATGGCCCCGCGCGTATTCGCGAGGAACTCGGCCAGCGTGGCCTGAACCGTGGCGATATCGACCAGGCCCTGCGTGAAAGTGGGGTGGACTGGGCAGCCCGGTTGCAGGATGTCTGGCAGCGCAAGTTCGCCGGGCAGCGTCCCCATGATCCCCGCAGCCGGGCCCAGCAGACCCGATTCCTCGCCTACCGTGGCTTTTCCATGGAGATGATCGGCCGCCTGCTCAGCGGCCGAGGTTTCGACGATTAGCCTGCTGGCTCAACTGACCTTCAAGGCCTCCCTGGCGCGCTGGGTCGTATGCATCGGCTGGGGTTTGGCCCAGTTTTCCGGAACATTGATGAAGTCCACCAGCTCACGCAGGCGCCCCTGGTCGCGGCCATTGAAGGCGAAGGTCAGCCGCGTCAGGTGGCTGAAATTACCCACCTCGTGTTCGATCCCACTGTCAGGCTGCTGGTGGTATTTGCCGCTCAGGCGCAGGTCGGCGAAGCCTTCCTGGATATCGTAGAGTGCAGCCTCGCTGAGCGGATGGTGCATGCGGATCACGAACTGGTTCTTCAGCCAGCGGCTGGAGTGGTAGTTGCTGTAGAATTGGTTGATTTCCTCCACCGCTTCGTCGGCGCTGTGCACCAGGCGCAGCAGCTTCAGGTCGCTGGGCAGGATGTAGCGGTTCTCTTCCAACTGGCGGCTGATGAAATCCAGTGCATCGCGCCAGAAGGTGCCGCCCGGCGAATCCAGCAGTACCACCGGTACCAGGGGGCTCTTGCCGGTCTGGATCAGGGTCAGCACCTCCAGCGCCTCGTCCAGGGTGCCGAAGCCGCCTGGGCAGAGCACCAGGGCATCGGCTTCCTTGACGAAGAACAGCTTGCGGATGAAGAAGAAATGGAAGGGCAGCAGCTTGTCGGTACCGTCGACAGTGGCATTGGCATGCTGCTCGAACGGCAGGGTGATGTTGAAGCCCAGGCTGTGTTCTGTGCCCGCGCCTTCGTGGGCCGCCGCCATGATGCCGCCACCGGCACCGGTGATGACCATCAGGTCGGAGCGCGCCAGGGTTGCGCCCAGCTCCCGTGCCAAGGCGTACATCGGATGTTCCAGGGGCGTACGGGCCGAGCCGAACACGGTGACCTTGCGCCGGCCTTTGTAGCGCTCCAGGGTACGGAAGGAATGGTCCAGTTCGCGCAGGGCCTGCAGGGTGATCTTGGCGTTCCAGCGATTGCTGTCGTCGTGGGCCATGCGCAGGATGGTCAGCATCATGTCGCGGTAAAGCGGCAGGTTGGGGCTGTTCGGCGCGACCAGTTGCAATTGCTCCTCGATCTTGCTCAGGTCGATGCCGTTGTCCCTGAAATGGTTGAACAAGAGTTCGTTCGGTTGGTAAGGCATTCAACGTCTCCTTCTGCAGCAACACCTCTTGACCGGGCCGATGGCGTGCTCCGATCGCGACACTGCGTGTGTCGCCGGCTGCTGTGGCTCGAGTGTGCATCCCGAGCATTGCAGTAGGCCTTCAAGGCCATGGTGCAGTGGTAGGAAGTCCATCATGTTGTCGTTGTTCCAGGGCCAGCATACCGCGTCCTCGACGTCTCCTCGCACGCCGGAAAATGTACAGGTATTCGCTATCAATCTAGACCCTGGCACCTGATCGTGCCGGGGAAGGTGTGCAAGACACCACGGCGCTTACCTTCGGCACCTGCGTCGCCCTGACCACTGGTCGGAAGGGATCCAACTACCGTGGGGCTTTGGTTAACTGGGAGTGCGAAAAGGTCTCGATGCAGGAGGTGGCAGTATGCGTCGGCTGGTCATCGAGGTGGACGGGCGGCTGTACCAGCTGCTGGAGAATGCGGCCCGGGCCAATCACCTGAGCCTGGAGGCCGAATGCCGGCGCAGGCTGGAAGGAGCAGAGCGACATTCACGCTACCTCCAGGCCCTGCTGGCCGAGCTGCGCGCCGATGAAGAACAGCGGCGCGCCAATGACAACGGTCGGATCGCCTGAGTTACTTCCTCTTGTTGCCGGCCACGCAGCTGGCGGCATCGAAGGCCTGGTCCATGACCGGCTGGTTGGTCTTGTAGACGGTGAAGCGGTAGACCATCACCGCCCCCTTGGACATCAACTGGCGGAACCCCGTGTTACGGCACACGCTGTCACCCAGCTGGCTGCGCACCTGCTCCGGATTGGCGCGCATCTGCGCAGCATGGCTTTCGCGCACGCTCAGGTGGTTGATCAACGCCTTGCCCTTCTCGACGGTGTAACCCTGGTCGAGGATGTCTTCGTTGATCGCGCGCGGTGTGCCGACACTGCTTTCCTTGGCAACCTTCTCCAGCATCTGGTTCAGCTCGTATTCCTGCTTGGAAGCCGCCTGGGCCGCCAAGGGCAGGGCGAGCAGCAGGCTCAGTGTCGGGATGATAAGGCGCGGCATGAATCTCTCCTGGTTCGATAACTGGCACTTTGACCTGCGCCGGCGGGCTGCGTTCCATGACGGCGCATCTGTGCCAGGTGGCGATTATAAGGGACCGGATTGCCGCTCTGCACGGCAAATGGCTCGGCCTCTGGTAGACTGGCGCTTTGTTTCCCGCCGAGTCGTCGCAGTGTCCATTCCTTCCCTGTCCAGAGGCTTGCAAGCATGAGCCATGCGGTAGCGCGCTTGCGCGCCGAACGCCTGGCCCGCAGCAACAAACCCTTCATCGCCCGCGGCTCGCGTGCGGTCCGCTGCCCGGATTGCCGGGTCATCGCCAGTCACTGCCTGTGTGCCTTGAAGCCCAGGGTGCAGGCCAACTCGGGCGTGTGCCTGCTGATGCACGACACCGAGCCGCTCAAGCCGACCAATACCGGCTGGCTGATCGCCGACCTGGTCGAGGACACCTCGGCGTTCGGCTGGCAGCGCACCGAGGTCGACCAACGCTTGCTGGGGCTGCTCGAGCAGCCCCAGTGGCAGCCCTATATTGTCTTCCCGGGCGAGTTTGTCGCCCCGCAGCGGGTAGTGGGCGATGTACAGTGCGAGCCGGGCAAGCGGCCGCTGTTCATCCTGCTCGACGCCACTTGGACCGAAGCGCGCAAGATGTTTCGCAAGAGTCCGTACCTGGACCGTTTCCCGGTATTGAGCCTGCAGGCCGAGCAGATGTCCCGCTACCGCCTGCGCCGCTCCAAGCGCGACGACCATTTCTGCACCGCCGAAGTGGCGGCGATGTGCCTGGAACTGGCGGGCGATCAGCACGCCGCCCAGGCGCTGGATGCCTATCTGGACGTGTTCAGCCTGCACTACCTCAGCGCCAAGCGGCACCTGCCGCTCGACCTGCAGGACGACATCCACCAGCGTTTGCATACCTTCCTATAGTCCAAGGGGCAGGCGGGGCGGATTGGTTCATAC
>NZ_JBCGFQ010000007.1:0-125005 GCF_040984075.1 Pseudomonas sp. I2 | reverse complement strand
GGGCCAGGACGATGCTGACGACGATGGCCAGCGCTAGGGGCATTGGGGCTGCGGTGCAGCCCCAACCGCTCACCACTGCCGCTTGTCCGGCCGCGTCAGCCCAAGCTTCTCGATCCGATAGCGCAGCATGTCCCGTGACAACCCCAGCAAGCGCGCCGACTTGGTGACGTTCCAGTCGGTACGGTCCAGCGTCCGGCACACCAGGTCGCGTTCCATGTCCGGCAGGCTGGTGCCCGCCTCCGGCTCGTGCCGCGGCGCCTCGAAAACCGGTGGCGCAGCCTGGGCCAGGGGTTCGTCGACCAGTGTCATGCACAGGTTCAACTGGTGCGCAGCAATCACCTCGGTGGGCGCCAGCAGCACCGTCTGCTCGAGCATGTTGCGCAGCTCGCGCACGTTGCCCGGCCAGCTGTAGCCGAGCATCAGCGCCTCGGCCTCGGTGGAGAAACGCAGGTTGGGCTTGCCGTAGCGGCGCCCATGGTAGGCGAGGAAATGCCGCGCCAGCAGCAGGATGTCCTGGCCGCGGGCGTACAGCCGTGGCACCTTCAGGGCAATGATGCGCAGGCGGAAGAACAGGTCGCGACGGAACTTGCCCTGCTGCACCATCTGCTCCAGGTTGCAGTTGGTGGCGCTGATCACCCGCAGGTCGACCTTGCGCTCCTTGACCGCGCCGATACGGCGGATGCAGCGATCCTCCAGCAGCTTGAGCAGCTTGGCCTGCAGCACCAGGTCCATTTCGCCGATCTCGTCGAGGAACAGCGTCCCCCCGTCCGCCGCCTCGACCAGGCCCACCCGGCGCTCCTTGGCATCGGTGAAGGCCCCCTTCTCATGCCCGAACAGCTCGGCTTCCAGCAGGTTGGCAGGGATCGAGGCGCAGTTGAACTCGATGAACGGCCCCTTGCTGCGCGTGCCGTCGAAATGCAAGGCACGCGCCACCAGTTCCTTGCCGGTGCCCGTCTCGCCTTCGATCAGCACCGGCGGCAGGTCGCCGCTGGCCATGCGCTGTTCGGCATCGAGCAACTGCCGCAGGGTGTGCTTGAGGCCCTGCATGGCCGGCGATTCGCCGATCAACGCCTGCAAGCCGGAGCGCTGCGCTTCGCGCTCCTGGTAGAACGACAGGGTGCGCTCCATGCGCTCGGCAGCCAGGGCCTTGTCCAGCATCAGCTTGAGTTCGGCCAGCACCACCGGCTTGGTCAGGTAGTGGAAGGCACCCTCCTTCATGGCCAGCACGGCATCCTCGACGTTGCCATAGCCGGTCATCATGATCACCTTGAGCGCCGGAGCCTGGGCCACCAGGTTGCGCAACAGGTCATGGCCGCTCATGCCAGGCAGCGAGTTGTCGGTCAGCACCGCATCGGGCTGGACCCGCCTGACCTGCTCCAGGGCCTGTTCCGCGCTGTGGCAGACCGTGACCTCGAAGCCCTTGAGGCCGAGGTAGGTGCGGATGTTGTCGGCGAGGATCTCGTCATCCTCGACCACCAGAATGCTGGGCTCCATGGTCCCCTCCCGCTGCGATATTGAAGATCAGGCTGACGCGGGTTCCTTCCTCTTCGCGGCTGTGAAGGCTGACCGAGCCGCCAAAGCGTTCCATGATGCGCTTGACCAGGGCCAGGCCCACGCCGAGGCCGCCCTGCTTGGTGGTGAAGAACGGCTTGAACACCATTCGCTCCTGCTGCTGGCTCATGCCCTTGCCGGTGTCGCTGAGCAGCAACTGCACCCGCTGCCCCTCCAGGCGCCTGACCTCGACCCGCAGGTGGCCGCCCTGGGGCATCGCCTCCAGGGCATTGGCGAACAGGCTGTTGAGGATCTGCGTCAGTTGCAGTGGCTGGCTGGCCACCCACTGCAATGCGGGCCCTGCGAAGCTGAACTGCACGCCATGGCGCTCGATCTGCTGGGCGAAGGCCAGGCGGGTATCCTCCACCGCCGCCACCAGGTCCACCGCCTCGACCTCGTCGCTGGCCGGGCGCAGCGACACCAGCAGGTCGCGCACCCACCGCGACATGCGGTCGACCTGGCTGATGATGTCGTTGATGTTCTTGCGCGCCGGCTCGCTGGCGATGTCCTGGGCCAGCTCGGCGCTGGAGCGGATGTTGGCCAGCGGGTTGCGCAGGCTGTGGGCCACCGCCGAGGACATCTCGCCCAGGGCCACGTAGGTCTCGCTGGCCACCAGGCGGTCCTGCTGGTGATGCAGCAACAGCGCCGCGCGGCGCACGATCCAGAACAGGCCGAAGTAGATCAGCGCCCCACCCAGCAGGGTCGAGACCCAGATCAGCACATAACCGCGCTGGATGCGCCGCACCAGGTCCTGCGGCTCCTTGTAGATCTCCACCATCGACAGCACCTGCTCGCCCTGGCTGTCGAACAGCGGGATGTAGTTCTCGATGAACAGGTAGCGGGGTTCGCGCAGGAATTTCTGTTCCTCGCGGTCGTCCTCGGCCTGGTGGTAGCTCGCCGAGACGGCCTTGCGCGAGCGGAAGGCATGGTCCAGGTCGCCATCGGCAGAGATGCGCTTGCCGATCAACTGGGGATTGGTGGACCAGACGATCGTCCGATCACGGGCATAGACATTGGCCAGCAGGGTATCGGGCAGGTGCTCGACATGGTCGAGGAACTCCGTGCGGGTCGACCGCGCCAGCGCCGGGCTCACCTGCAGGTGCTGGCTGTCCAGCCGTGGGTCGAGCAGCTCGCCCATGGTGGTGCCCGGCGGCAACTGCGAATGGCGCACTTCGGCCTGGGCCATGGCCTGGATGAACTGGGCAGTGAGCATGGCGTCGCGCTCGACGCTGTCGCGCACCACGAAGCGGGTCGAGACGTAGCCCAGCCCGCCGGCCACCGAAGCGATGATCAGCAGGCTGATGAGGGAGAACCAGCGCAGCAGGTTGAACTCGCGCAGCGGCGCAGCCAGCCCACTGGATGGGAGGGAGGCCTTGTCGGGGACATCGTGTTCCAGCGTCTGCATCGCGTCGTTCCCGCCTGGAGGCCTTCGGTGGATGTCGCCACGGTATCGTTACCGCACGTAGCAAGGTGATAGCAGTTCGCCAGAGCAGCTGCAGCCGCCGTTGGTCGTCATGGCTGCTGTGCAAGAAATCAGCCAGCAATCATTTTTAATGAAATTTTCTTTACTATCAAATAGATAGAAAAATTACTTCTCATTGATTGGAGGTTGATTCCCCACATTTGGGTAATGTTCACCCCAAAACCATTAATCCATTTTAAAACAATAAGTTACTAGATAAATAGAAAGTCAATTATCAGGACTTGGCCAGTCGGAAACTGAGTGAGACACTGGTCCCCTCGCCTTCACGACTGCTCAGGCGAATCGAGCCGCCGAAGCGCTCCATGATCCGCTTGACCAGCACCAGCCCCACACCCAACCCACCCTGCTTGGTGGTGAAGAACGGCCGAAAGGCCATGCGTTGCTGTTGCTCGCTCATGCCCTTGCCGGTATCCGACAGGCGCAGGGTCAGGCTGCGCCGGTCCTGGCGCACCACCTCCACGCGCAAGTGCCCACCCTGCTCCATCGCCTCCAGGGCATTGGCGATCAGGCTGTTGAAGATCTGCCCGATCAGTACCGGGTGACCCAGCACCCGCAGTGACGGCAATGGGCAGACATCCAGGCTCACACCACTGCGCACCAGAGGCACGGAGAACGCCTGCAGGCTTTCCTGCAAGGCCTGGGGCAGGTCCACCGGCACTGCCTCGTCGTTGAGCGGACGCAGCGACTGCAGCAACTGGCGCACCCATTGGGCCATGCGGTCGACCTGGCTGATGATGTCGCTGATGTTCTTCTGCGCCGGCCCTTCGTCGAAGGCCTGGGCCAGCTCGGCGCTGGAACGGATGCTGGCCAGCGGGTTGCGCAGGCTGTGGGCCACCGCCGAGGACACCTCGCCCAGCGCCACGAAGGTCTCGTTGCTGATCAGCCGCTTCTGCTGGACCTCCAACGTGCGTGCGGCACGGCGCATGATCCCGTACAGGCCGAGGTACACCACCGCGGCGCCCACGGCGATGGCCAGCCAGATCAGCAGCAGCCCATGCTCGATGCGCACGATCAGGTCGTGGGGTTCCTTGTAGATCTCCACCATGGCGGCAACCCGTTCGCCATCGGCATCGAACAGCGGGATGTAGTTCTCGATGAACAGCTGCTGGGGCGGGGTCACGAATTTCTGCTCGCTGCGGGCGTCGTCGAAGTCGTGGTAGCTGGCCGAGACCCGCATCTTGTATTCGAAGGCCCGCTCCAGGTCGTCGTCGGACTCGATCACCTTGCCGGTCAGCGCCGGGTTGCTCGACCAGATCACCGTGCGGTCGGGGGCATAGATGTTGGCCAGCAGCATGTCCGGCAGGTGGGCGATGTGGTCGAGGAACTCACCCCGGGCCTTGCGCCGGGCATCCGGGTCGACGTCGGGCATGGCCTGATCCATGCGCGGGTCGAGCAGCTCGCCCATGGTGCGCACGTTGGGGATCGCCACATGGCGCACTTCCGCATCGGCGATTGACTGGATGAACTGGGCGGTGAGCAGCGCGTCGCGCTCGACGCTCTCGTTGATGATGAAGCGGCTGGAAATCAGCCCCAGCCCGACAGCCACCGAGACGATGATGGCCAGGCTGACCCAGGCGTACCAGCGCAACAGGTCGAACGGCTTGCGCACCGCCCCGGCATCGCCGTCGCTAGGTACAACCAGGGTGTCGGAACGGGGAGCGATGTCCATGGCGGACTCCAGCGGTGGGCGCCTTCTTCAAGGTTATAGCCCAGAGTTGGGGAACCATGGAGCACTTGTGGCTTTTCGCCGCTACAACGGCGCATCCTCGGCCAGCCCCTGCAGCCGGCGGTACTCGTTCAGCACATTGGGCACGTAGCGGCGCGTCTCGGCGAACGGCGGCACCACCCGGCCACGGCTGAGCACCGCCTCGGGCCCGGCATTGTAGGCCGCCACCGCCAGGGTGATGTCGTTGTCGAACAGGGTGAGCATGCGTTTGAGGTAACGCGCCCCGCCCTGTAGGTTGTCCTGCGGGTCGAGCACGTCCTTGACCCCCATTTCCCGCGCGGTATCCGGCATCAGCTGCATCAGCCCCTGTGCACCCTTGGGCGAGCGTGCCTTGGGGTTGTAGCCGGATTCGGCCTTGATCAGCGCATGCAACAAGGCCTGGGGCACACCGTGGGCCTGCGCTGCGGCGGCCACCAGGTCGGCGTATGGCCGGCCGGTGACCAGTTGGGCATCGACGGGCCCGGCCTGGGCCAGCGACTCGCGGATGACCTTCTCGTAGTGCCGCCCTGGCCGATGCACGTTGGACAGCACATAGACGCCCTGGGCGTCGCGGGAAATGTACACGTCGGCCTGGGCGATCCCTGCCGCCAGCCAGATCAACCCAAGGATGACTCCACGCATGTCGGCCGCCTCCCCGTCGAGCCCCCGAAGTGGGGGAAATGCCCCGGAAAACCCAGGGTTTGCAGCTACGACGCAAGCACTGTGCCGCCTGCCGTGCCGCATGGCGCAAGGCCGCGCAACAGACGTGCACGGCTGTTGCATGGTGCTGGCAAAGACCTGCCCACACGCCCTGGAGGGTTTCACCATGCAGCGCAGATCCATCCGCCAACGCGGCTTCACCCTGCTCGAACTCCTGGTGGTCCTGGTGGTGCTTGGCCTACTGGCCGGCATCGTCGCGCCCAAGTATTTCAGCCAGCTCGGCCGCTCCGAAGCGAAGGTGGCCCGGGCGCAGATCGAAGGCCTGGGCAAGGCCCTGGACCTGTACCGCCTGGAGGTCGGCCACTACCCCAGCAGCGAGCAAGGCCTGCAGGCGCTGGTCAGCGCCCCCAGCGGCGAGCCACGCTGGTCGGGCCCCTACCTGCAGAAAGCGGTGCCCCATGACCCCTGGGGCCGCCCGTACATCTATCGCCAGCCCGGCGAGAACGGCGGCGAGTACGACCTGCTGTCCATGGGCAAGGACGGCCAGCCTGGCGGCGACGGGGAAAACGCCGAAATCACCAGTTGGCAGTAGGGAGAGGCAACCATGCGCTACAGCCTCAAGGCCCTGGGCCGGCATGGCATCGTCCAGTTGCAGGTCGATGCCGAGGATGCCGAGCAGGCACGCCGCCAGGCCGAGGACCAGGGCCTGCGGGTGGTCAGCGTGCGCGGCGCTGGCGGCCTGCTGCATGCCCTGCCCTGGCGCCGGGCGGCGGATTTCGACCTGGTGCTGTTCAGCCAGGAGTTGGGCACCCTGCTCGAGGCTGGCCTGCCGCTGATCGATGCCTTGGAGAGCCTGGCCGAGAAAGCGCCCAGCGCGTCGGCGCGCAAGGTCCTCGAGGCGCTGGTGCGCCAGCTCTACGAGGGCCGCTCCTTGTCCCAGGCCCTGGGGCAGCAGCCACGGGTGTTTCCCGCCCTGTACGTAGCGCTGGTGCAATCGAGCGAACGCACCGGCGCCCTGGGCGACGCCCTGGCCCGCTACATCGGCTATCGCCAGCGCCTGGACCTGGTCCGGCAGAAGCTGGTCGGCGCCTCGGTCTACCCCCTGCTCCTGCTGCTGGTGGGCGGCGGCGTGGTGCTGTTCCTGCTGGGCTATGTGGTGCCGCGCTTCAGCCTGGTGTTCGAAGGCATGGGCAGCGAGTTGCCCTGGTTGTCGCGCGGGCTGATGCAGATCGGCCTGTTCCTGCACGCCCAGCGACTGCCCCTGGCACTGGCGACGCTGGCCGGTATCACGGCCCTGGTCCTGCTGCGCCGGCATCCAGCGCTGCGACGCTGGGCAGGCCGCCAGGTACGCCGTTGGCCCGCCCTGCACCAACGCCTGGTGATGTACGAACTGGCGCGCTTCTACCGTTCGCTGGGCATTCTCCTGCAGGGGGGTATCCCCATCCTCACCGCCATGGACATGGCCCGCGGCCTGCTCGGCAGCGCCGCGGCGGCCGGCCTGGCGCAGGCCCGTCAGCGGGTCGGCGAAGGCCTGCCGCTGTCCGACGCACTGGAAGCCGGGCAACTGGTGACACCGGTGTCCCTGCGCCTGCTGCGGGCTGGCGAGCAATCAGGCAACCTCGGCGAGATGCTCGAGCGCTGCGCCGACTTCCACGACCAGGAAATCGGCCGCTGGGTGGAATGGTTCGTGCGCCTGTTCGAGCCGCTGCTGATGACCTTCATCGGCCTGCTGATCGGCCTGATCGTGATCCTCATGTACATGCCGATCTTCGAACTGGCCTCGAGCATTCACTGAATGCCAGCTGCACGCTTCAAACTACACGCTGGAGCTCAGTAATCGAAGCGGTCGACGGCCCGCCGCCGCTCGTTGTCGTCGCGCCGGTCATAGCTCGCGGTGGTCTGGATGTTGGCGTGATGCGCCAGCTTCTGGGCGATCGACAAGTCGTGCTCCTCGATGACCCGGGTGATGAAGGCGCGGCGGAAATCGTGCGGCATGATCTTCACCCCTACCTGAGCACCGCGCTGGCGGGCGATGTAGTAGATGGCGTGCTTGGTGATCCGCGCGCGGGTGATGTGGTTGCCACGGCGGATACGGTTGAACAGGAACGGATCGTCCGGCTCGCCAGCAGGCAACTGTGCGCGCCGCAGGTCGAGCCAGGCCTGCAACTTCTCGAAGGCCCAGGTCGGCGCGTACTTGATCAGCTGGCGATTGCCCTTGCCCACGACTTGCAGGCTGCGCGCCTGGAAGTCCACCTGGTCCAGGTCGATGTCCACCGATTCCGACTTGCGCATGCCCGTGCCATACAGCAAGGCGATGATCGCCGCGTCGCGCACACCCTGCGGCCGTGGGTCGGCGGCGCAGAGCTCCATCAATTCACGGATCAGGCTGCGCCGCAGGTTGCGCCCCGGCGGCAGGCGGCTGCCGCTGGCCGGCTTGACCTCGCGGATGCGCAGCAGCCGCTCATGGTCGATCAGGCCCTGGCGCCAGGCCTCGTTCATCACCCCGCGCACGGCGTTGACGTACAAGGACGAGGTATTGGGCGCATAGCCATCGGCACGCAGCGCTGCCACCAGGGCGACGACGTGGCCGGGTTCGAGGCGGTGCCAGGGCACCTCGGCGATATCGCAGTCGACGAAGCCCAGCCGGTCGGCGGCATCCTGGAGGATGTAGCGCATGGTCAGCTGGCTCGAAGGCGCCAGGCGGGCCAGGTACTGCAACAGTGGATTGAGCAGAAGATCGGACAAAACGTGGATCCTGTAGCGCAGCAGGGGGCTGCAATGCATCAAGCGAGTCATTTCGACCTTTATGGATGTCGAATTGACAGCGAAACATGGAGTCATAGCGACTCCGCACCATGCCATCACCTTGATATACAAGGCTTTTGCCGATGGCACGGTTCGTGATGGTACCTCATTAGATGCCCACTGTTCGAACGAAGGTCCGCCATGCTCGCCCAGCCGATCGCTTCCCGCCCGCGCCAGGCCCTCTGGGCCCTGGGTTTTCGTCCGTTCTTCCTCGGCGGCAGCCTGTTCGCTCTGGTCGCCCTGCTGCTGTGGGGCGGCGTGCTGCTTGGCGTGCTCGCACCAACGCCGCCCGGCGGCATGCTGGCCTGGCACCGCCACGAGATGCTCTACGGCTTCGCCGCGGCCATCGTCGCGGGCTTCCTGCTCACCGCCGTGCAGAACTGGAGCGGCATCGCGGGCCTGAGCGGGCGGCCCTTGGCAGGCTTGTTCCTGCTCTGGCTGCTGGGCCGGGCCAGTTGGTTCCTGCCCCTGCCGGGCTGGCTGCTGGTACTGGTGCAAGGCAGCTTCCTGCCCCTGGTCGCCCTGGCCCTGGCGCAGCCCATCGTGCGGCGGCGCCTGCGCAACAATTACCCGATCGTCGGCTTGGTCCTGCTGTTGGCCGCCTGCCAGTGGCTGACCCTGGTTGGCTGGCTGCGCCAGGACGAACTGTGGCAACGTCGCGGGGTTTTCGCCGGCCTGTGGCTGGTGGCGGCGATGATGACGGTGATCGGCGGGCGGGTCATTCCGTTCTTCACCCGCCGCGGCCTGGGCGATATGACACCCGCCCCCGCCCGCCCCTGGCTGGACCGGCTGTGCCTGGCGCTCAGCGTCGCCGTGCCGCTGACCTTCGTCGCCGGCCTGGGCGATACGCCTCGCCTGCCCTTGGCCGCCTTGTTCGCCGCCCTGGCCGTGCTTCATGCGGTACGCTTGGCGCACTGGCACGCCCGGGGTATCTGGCGGGTACCGCTGCTATGGTCGTTGCACCTGGCCTATGCCTGGCTGCTGCTGGCCTGCCTGGGCATGGCCCTGTGGCACGCCGGGCTGGCACTGAACCCGAGCCTGGCCACTCATGCCCTGAGCGTCGGCGCCATGACCGGCTTGATCGTGGCGATGATGGCGCGAGTCAGCCTCGGCCATACCGGCCGCCCGCTGCAGGTGCCCGCCCTCATCGCCTGGGCCTTCGCCCTGATGCAGCTGGCGGCGTTGGCGCGGGTGCTGCTGGCGCCTTTCACACCGCTGGGGCTGAGCCTGTCGGTGCTGGGCTGGAGCCTGGCGTTGCTGCTGTTCCTCTGGCATTACCTACCGATCCTGCTGCGCCCGCGGATCGACGGCATGCCGGGGTGACGCAGGCCGGGCGAGCGGCACCGTTGGTCCGAAACCCCGCTGGGCAGTGAACTCACGTCGCCCCAAGCGCCTCGGCCGCCGCTCACCGCAGAAAACGTTTGCCAGGGCCTTCGGCCTGGCCCTGGTCATCCCTACCGGGGCTGTGATCGACATCATGCGTTCGCACATTTGTCATGTTTTCCACGGGACACTGGCGATGCAGCTGCTATCGTTACATTCCCACCGGCCAAGCGAACGGCCGCCCGATCACCGCGTTCAGGATCAGGACAAGGAGGCTGGCATGAACAAGATGACGTTCCCCAACGCCTGCCAGGTGATGCGCTGGCATTTCCACCCCTTGGGCTTCGAGGCGAGCATGGATGCGCCGCGCAGCATGGTCGCCCGATTGTTCGACCGCGCCACCGGCGAGACCTTGCTGGCCATCGCCGGTATCCCCTGCGCGACCATCATGGCCGCCGCCGATGTCGAGCGCATCATCGAGGCCGTGGAGGCCGAGATGGAGGCGTTCGTGCCGTTCTGTACCTTGCGTGACGCCAGTTAGCTCGCCTCGGGCTGGCGCGTCGCGTCCAGCCCGGCCATGAACTGCTCGGCCGGCACTGGCTGGCCGAGCAGGTAGCCCTGCAGCGAATCGCATCCCAGGCGGGTCAGGAACGCCTGCTGACGGTCGGTTTCCACCCCTTCGGCGACGATACGCAGGCCCAGCGCCTGGCCAAGGGCGACGATGGCCGAGACGATCGCGGCGTCGTCGCTGTCCTGCTCCAGGTCGCGGACGAAGCCACGGTCGATCTTCAACTCGTTGGCCGGCAGGCGCTTGAGGTACATCAGGCTGGAATAGCCCGTGCCGAAATCGTCGATGGACAGGTCCACGCCCATGTCGGCGAGCTTCTGCAGCACGGTCAGGCTGGCGTCGGCATCGCGCATGGCGGTGGTCTCGGTGATCTCCAGGGTCAGGTGGTTCGGCGGCAGGCGGTTGGCCTCCAGGGCGCGGGCCACGCTGGCGACCAGGCCAGCGTGGCAGAACTGGATGGCCGAGAGGTTGACCGCCATGCGCCAGCCCTCGTGCCCCTGGTCGAGCCACTGACGCATCTGCCGGCAGGCCTCGTCGAGCACCCACTCGCCAATGGGAATGATCAGCCCGGTCTTCTCCGCCAGCCCGATGAAGCGCTCCGGCAGCAACAGGCCGTGCTGCGGGTGTTCCCAGCGCAGCAATGCCTCGGCACCGATCGGCTGGCGGGCGACGGCATCGAACTTGGGCTGGTAGTGCAGGCGGAACTGGCCCAGCTCCAGGGCCGCGCGCAGGTCCTGGAGCAACTGCAGCTGCTGGCGGGCGTTGCTGTTCATCGAACTGTCGAAGAAGCTGTAGCCGTTCTTGCCGGCGCTCTTGGCGTGGTACATGGCGGCATCGGCGTTGCGCAGCAGTTCGTGCTGGTCCTGGCCATTGCCCGGGTAGAGCACGATGCCCAGGCTCGCCGACAGCTGCAGGTCGTGCTCGGCCACGCGGAACGGGCGCGACACCAGGTTGACCTGCTTGACCGCCACGTCCATGGCATCGTCCGGCTCGCGCAGTTGCACCAGCAGGACGAACTCATCGCCGCCGATGCGTGCCAGGGTGTCCTGGCTGTGCAGGTGGCCGCGCAGGCGCGCCGCCACGGCCTTGAGCAACTGGTCGCCGACATGGTGGCCGAAGGCATCGTTGACCGGCTTGAAGCCATCCAGGTCGATGAACATCAGGGCGAAACAACCGCCCTGCTCCGCCACCTTGCCGATGGCCTGCTCGATGCGGTCTGCCAGCAGGGTGCGGTTGGGCAGCCCGGTCAGGGTGTCGTGCAGCGCCAGCTGGATCAGTTCCTGGTTGGCCAGGGTCAGCGACTGGGCCAGCTCCGCGGTACGCGCTTCCAGGCGGGCGTCCAGCACCGAGGTGAGCAGTGCCACGGCGAGCACCGCCAGGGTGGTGATCAGCACCAGGTAGTCCAGGCCATCGCCGCGCAGGCCACCGGCCAGTGCACCGCAGAAACTGCCCTCGGGGAAGTTGGCCGCCGCCATGCCGGTGTAGTGCATGCCGACGATGGCGATGCCCATCAACACCGCCGCCGCGCCACGTACCTGGCGCACGTAGGGCGTGTGCCGGCGCAAGCGGAAGGCGATCCACAACGCCGCCGCCGACGCCCCCACGGCGATGGCCAGGGAGGCGCCGAACAGCGTCGGGTCGTAGTCGATGCCCGGCTGCATACGCAACGCGGCCATGCCGGTGTAGTGCATGCTGGCGATCCCGCCGCCCATGATCAGCGCGCCGAACGCCAACGACGGCCAGGGCAGGCTCGGTTGGCTGACCAGCCACAGGGCGAAGCCCGACGACAGCATGGCGATCAGCAAAGACAGCGCGGTCAGGGCCAGGTCATAGCCCAGGTCGATGGGCAGGCTGAAGGCGAGCATGCCGATGAAGTGCATCGACCAGATGCCGATGCCCATGGCGAACGCGCCCCCGCCCATCCACAGCCAGGCCGCCTGGCCCTTGGCCGTGGCGATGCGTCCGGTGAGATCAAGGGCGGTATAGGACGCCAGGATGGCCACGCACAGCGAGATCAACACCAGCGAAGAGGAGTAGCTACCGATCAGCATTTGCAGTTCCAGCGGCAGGCCCGGAGTGGGTCCGGAAAAAGCCGATGATTGTACTCAAGCCTTGCTGAAACGCACGGGTTTTCGCGAATGAGAATGGATCCATTCTAGGAAGGGGATTGGGGCCGCTTCGCCCCCCAAAAACCCAGGCTCAGTCCTGTCCGCTCTCCTGCGCCTCGGCAAACGCCTGCTGCGCTTCCCATCCGCCGCCCAGCGCGGCGATCAGTTGCACGCTGGCCACCAACCGCCCCTGCAGCAAGGTCAGCACGCTGCGTTCGTTGCTCAGCGCCGTGGTCTGCACATTGACCACGTCCAGGTAGCCGATCAGCCCGGCACGGTACTGGTTCTCGGTCAGGCGCAGCGACTCGCGGGCGGCATCCAGCGCCTCCTGGCGCACCACCGCCTCGTCCCCGTACACCTTCAGTTGCACCAGGTAGTTCTCCACTTCCCTGAAGCCATCGAGCACGGTCTGCCGGTATTGCGCCACGGTCTGGTCATACACCGCGACCGTGCGGTCGACTTCGGCACTGCGCCTGCCGGCATCGAACAGCGTCATGGCCAGTTGCGGCCCTACCGACCAGTAGCGGTTGGGCAGCTCGATCCAGTTGCTGAAGCTGCTGCTGGAGTAACCGCCACTCATGCTCAGCGTCAGGTCTGGGAAGTAGGCCGCACGGGCCACGCCGATATTGGCGTTGGCCGCCATCACATTACGCTCGGCCGAGGCGATGTCCGGGCGCCGCTCCAGCAACTGCGACGGCAGCGCCAGGGGAATCTGCGGCAAGGCCGGGATGTCGTTGCTGTCGGCCAGGGCGAAATCGGCCGGTGCCTTGCCCAGCAACACGGCGATGGCGTTCTCGTACTGGGCGCGCTGCCAGGCCAGGTCGATCAGGTCGGCCTGGGTGCTCTTGAGCTGGGTCCGCGCCTGGGCCACCGCATCCGGGCCGGCGACGCCCGCGCGGTACTGGTTCTCGTTCATCCGCAACGAACGCGCGTAGGCGGCGACGGTCGCTTCCAGCAGCCGCTTCTGCTCATCGATCACCCGCAGTTGCAGGTAGTTCTGCACCAGCTCCGACTGCAGGCTCAGGCGAATCGCCGCAAGGTCGGCGAAGCTGGCTTCGGCGCTGGCCTCGTTGGCGTTGAGCGTTTCGCGCAGTTTGCCCCACAGATCCAGCTCCCAGCTCACACCGAGCTGGGCGTTGTAGGTATTGCGGATACCACTGCTGTTGTTCGACAGGCTCGAGCTGCTGCTGCCGGTGCCCTGGGCCGAGCGGGTCTTGCCCACGGACAGGTCGAGGCTGGGGAACAGCGCGCCACGGCTGCTGCGTACCAGTGCCTGGGCCTGGCGGTACTGGGCTTCGTACTGCGCGACAGTCTGGTTGTTGCGGTTGAGCTCCTCGACCAGCGCGTTGAGCCCGGCATCGCCGTAGATCTCCCACCAGGCTCCACGCGCCAGGGCGTCGGACGGCTTGGCCTGGGTCCAGCCTTCGGCCTGCTTGAACTGGGCCGGCGTGCTCAGTTCGGGCCGATGGTAGTCCGGGCTCAAGGTACAGGCACTGAGCATCGCCACGCACAGCCCGGCGCCGAGCAGGCGCGAGCCGCGCCCGCGGGTCAGCCGCGTGAAGGCACGATGAAGTGGGGTCTGGGCAAAGTTCATAGCGGGGTTTCCAGTGCGGCGTCGGTGCGCACGCCGCGCCAATGGTTGAAGCGGTGGCGCAGGCGGTCGAGGTACAGGTAGACCACAGGCGTGGTGTAGAGGGTCAGGACCTGGCTGAAGACCAGGCCGCCGATGATGGTCAGGCCCAGGGGCTGGCGCATCTCGGCGCCCTCGGCGCGGCTGAGCAGCAGCGGCAGTGCGCCGAGGATGGCGGCCAGGGTGGTCATCAGGATCGGGCGCAGGCGCAGCAGGCAGGCGCGGCGGATCGATTCCTCCGGGCTCATGCCGTCGTTGCGTTCGAACTGCAGGGCCAGGTCGATCATCAAGATGGCGTTCTTCTTCACCACGCCGATCAGCAGGAACAGCCCCAGCAGCGAAATCAGGCTGAACTCCCCGCCTGTGGCGTAGAGCGCGAGCAAAGCGCCGACGCCGGCCGAGGGCAAGGTCGAGAGGATGGTCAGCGGGTGGATGTAGCTCTCGTAGAGGATGCCCAGTACCAGGTACACCAGCACCAGGGCGCCGAGGATCATGAACGGCTGGCCTTCCTGGGTCTTGGCAAAGGCATCGGCGGTGCCGCCGAGCTTGGCGATCACCGACTCCGGCAGGCCGACCTTGGCCACCGCGCGCTCCAGTGCGGCCATGGCCTGGTCGGGGCTGTAGCCCTCGGCGACGTCGAAGGCGATGTCCTCGGAGGCGAACTGCCCCTCGTGGCTGACCCGATCGTTGGCCAGGCTGTTCTCGTAGCGGGCGAAGCTCGACAGCGGCACCCGCGCCCCCTCGGCGGTGATCACCTGGACCTGCTCCAGGGTGCTCGGGTCCCAGGCGTACTTCGGGTTGATCTCCAGCACCACCTGGTACTGGTTGAGGCTGTCGTAGATGGTCGAGATCTGGCGCTGGCTGTAGGCGTTGTTCAACACCGTGGTGACCATGTCCATGTCGATCCCCAGGCGCTTGGCCTGGTCGCGGTCCACCACCAGGGTCACCTGCTGGGTGCCGGCGCCGTCACGGGCGTCGATGGCGGTCAGCTCCGGCAAGGCGCGCAGGGCCGCGGTGACTTTCGGGAACCACTCGCGCAGGGCCGCCAGGTCGCCGCTCTGCAGGGTGTACAGGTACTGCGAGGTGCTCTGGTCGCGGCCACCGCCACCCAGTTGCAGGTCCTGGTCGGCCATCAGGTACAGGCGCCCGCCAGGCACCTTGGGCAGTTCCTTGCGCAGGCGCTCGATCACCTGCTGGGCCGATATCCGGCGTTCGCTGATCGGTTTGAGGCGCACCAGCACCATGGCGTTGTTGGTACCGCTGTTGCCACCGATGAAGCCCGCCACGCTCTGTACCGCCGGATCCTGCAGCAATGCCCGGCGATAGACCTCCATCTTCGGCTGCATCACGGTGAACGACAGGCTGTCGTCGCCACGGATGAAGCCCATCAGCTGGCCGGTGTCCTGTTGCGGCATGAGGGTCTTGGGCACCACCACGTACAAGGCAATGTTGACGGCGATGGTCACCAGCAGGCTGACCAGGGTCAGGCGCTTGTGGCGCAGGGCCCAGCCCAGGCTGCGGTCGTAGGCGCCGACCATGCGCTGGTGCACCTGCTCGCTCCAGCGCTGCAGGCGGTTCTGCTCCTCGCGGTGCGGCTTGAGCCAGCGTGCGCAGAGCATCGGCGTGAGGGTCAGGGACACCACCAGCGAGACGATGATCGCCGCCGCCAGGGTGATCGAGAACTCCTGGAACAGGCCGCGCACGATGCCCCCCATGAACAGGATGGAGACGAACACCGCCACCAGCGAGACGTTCATCGACAGCAGGGTGAAGCCCACCTCCTTGGCGCCGAGGAAGGCCGCGCGCATCGGTGGCTGGCCGTCCTCGATGTGCCGGGAGATGTTCTCCAGCACCACGATGGCATCGTCCACCACCAGGCCCGTGGCGAGGATCAAGGCCATCAGCGACAGGTTGTTCAGGGAGAAGCCGCACAGGTACATGACCGCGAAGGTGCCTACCAGCGACACCGGTACCGCAAGGCTCGGGATCAGCGAGGCACGCAGGTTGCCGAGGAACAGGTAGACCACCAGGATCACCAGGGCCACAGCGATCAGCAGGGTGTGCTCGGCTTCCTTGAGGGTCGCTTTGATCACCGGCGAACGGTCCATGGCCACGTCCAACTTGACGCTGGCCGGCAGCAGCGACTGCAGGGCAGGCAACTGGGCCTTGATCTGCTCGACGGTCTCGATGATGTTGGCGTTGGTCTGGCGGTTGACCACCATCAGCACGGCGCTCTGGTCGTTGAAGAAGCCGCTGTTGTAGCGGTTCTCCACGCCGTCGGTGACGCTGGCGACATCCGACAGGCGCAGGATCGAGCCATTCTCCTGGCGGATCACCAGGGGCTCGTAGTCCTTGGCCTTCTCCAGCTGGTCGTTGGCGCGCACCTGCCAGTTGCGCTCGGCGTCCTCGACGAAGCCCATGGGCCGGCGCTGGTTGGCGTTGGCCACGGCGGTGCGCACCTCGTCCAGGGACAGGCCGTACTGGTTGAGCAACTGCGGCTCCAGGGAGATACGCACCGCCGGCAGGGAACTGCCGCCGATCTGCACTTCCCCTACCCCGCTGACCTGGGCCAGGCTCTGGGCCAGGATGGTATCGGCCAGGTCGTAGAGCTGGCCTTTCTGCAGCACGTCGGAGGTCAGCGACAGCACCATGATCGGCGCCTGGGACGGGTTGATCTTCTTGTACGTGGGCATGCTGCGCATGCCGCTGGGCAACAGGTTGCGGGTGGCGTTGATGGCCGCCTGCACTTCGCGTGCCGCACCGTCGATGTCACGCCCCATCTCGAAGCCGATGATCACCCGGGTGGAGCCCTGGTTGGAACTGCTGGTCAGGGTGCTGACCCCGGCGATGCTGCCAAGCTTGCGCTCCAGGGGCGTTGCGACGGTGGCAGCCATGACCTCGGGGCTCGCGCCCGGCAGGTTGGCCTGCACCACGATCACCGGGAAATCCATCTGCGGCAGCGGCGAAACCGGCAACAGGCCGAAACTGACGCCACCGAGCAGCATGATCGCCAGGCTCAGCAGCATGGTCGCCACCGGCCGGCGGATGAACGGGCCGGACAGGTTCATGGGCGGCCCCGGGCGGCGAAATGCAAGCGGCAAGCGTCAAGCTGCAAGCCGCACGAGAAAACCAGGCCAGCCACAAGCTCGACGTGCACACCGATCAGCTTGCCGTTGCTCATGCCGGCTCCTCCGTCAGGCGCTGCTTGCCGAAGCGCCGTGCAAGGCGGTCGAAGTAGAGGTAGATGACCGGGGTGGTGAACAGCGTCAGCACCTGGCTGACCAGCAGGCCACCGACCATCACCAGGCCCAGGGGCTGGCGCAACTCGGCGCCGGAGCCGGTGGCGAGCATCAGCGGCACGGCGCCGAACAGCGCGGCCAGGGTGGTCATCAGGATCGGCCGGAAGCGCAGCAGCGCCGCCTGGTAGATCGCATCGCGCGGGCTCATGCCCTGCTGGCGCTCGGCCTCCAGGGCGAAGTCGATCATCATGATCGCGTTCTTCTTGACGATGCCGATCAGCAGGATGATGCCGATGATGGCGATCATCCCCAGGTCGTTGCCGCTCAGCAGCAGCGCGAGCAAGGCGCCCACCGCCGCCGATGGCAGGGTCGAGAGGATGGTCACCGGGTGGATGTAGCTCTCGTAGAGCACGCCCAGCACGATGTACATGGTCACCACGGCGGCGAGGATCAGCAGCAAGGTGCTCGACAACGACGCCTGGAACGCCTCGGCGGCGCCCTGGAAGCGGGTCTGCACGCCCAGCGGCATGCCGATCTGCTGCTGCACCTGCTCGATCACCTGGACCGCCTCGCCCAGGGACGCACCGTGGGCCAGGTTGAACGACATCATCACCGCCGGGAACTGGCCGATATGGGAAATGGCCAGTTGCGCCTGGCGCTGCTCGATGCGCGCCAGGGCCGACAGGCGCACCTGGCCGCCATCGCTGGCCTTGACGTGGATCGACTCCAGCGCCTGCGGGCCGATGCTCGACGCGGCCTGGGACTGCAGCACCACGCGGTATTGGCTGGCCTGGGTATAGATGGTGGAGATCTGCCGCTGGCCGAAGGCGTCGTACAGGGCGTTGGTGATCTGCGACACGCTGATGCCGAGGCGGCTGGCCATGTCGCGGTCGATCACCAGGTAGACCTGCAGGCCCTTGTCCTGCAGATCGCTGGCCACGTCCATGAGCTCGGGCCGTTGCTGCAGGGCCTGGACCAGCTTGCCGCTCCATTCGGCGAGCATGTCGGCATCGGGCGAGGACAGGCTGAACTGGTACTGGGTGCGGCTGACCCGGTCCTCGATGCTCAGGTCCTGCACCGGTTGCATGAACAGGCGGATGCCCACCAGCTTGTCCAGTTGCGGCTGCAGGCGGTCGATCACGTCGCTGGCGGTGACGTCACGCTGGGTATGGGGCTTGAGGTTGATCAGCAGGCGGCCGCTGTTGAGGGTGGCGTTGTCGCCATCGACGCCGATGTAGGACGACAGGCTCTGTACCGCCGGGTCCTGCAGGATCACCTTGCTCAAGGCCTGCTGGCGCTCGCTCATGGCGGCGAACGACGTCGACTGCGGCGCCTCGGAGATGCCCTGGATCACCCCGGTGTCCTGCACCGGGAAGAAGCCTTTGGGCACGATCAGGTAGAGGAACACGGTCAACGCCAGGCTCGCCACCGCCACCATCAGGGTCAGCGGCTGGTGCTTGAGTACCCACTGCAGGGCGCTGCCGTAGTGCTCGATCAGCCAGTCGATCCAGGCGCCGCTGGCGCGGTAGAAGCGCCCCTGCTCCTCGGCCTTGGGCTCGCGCTTGAGCAGGCGGGCGCACATCATCGGCGTCAGGGTCAGGGACACCACCAGGGAGATCAGGATCGCCACCGCCAGGGTGATGGCGAACTCGCGGAACAGCCGGCCGACCACGTCGGCCATGAACAGCAGCGGGATCAGCACCGCGATCAGCGAGAAGGTCAGCGACACCAGGGTGAAGCCGATCTGCCGGGCGCCCTTGAGCGCCGCCTGCATCGGCGTCTCGCCCTCCTCGATGTGCCGGGAGATGTTCTCCAGCATGACGATGGCATCGTCCACCACGAAACCGGTGGCGATGGTCAGGGCCATGAGGGTGAGGTTGTTGATCGAGAAACCGGCCAGGTACATCACGCCGAAGGTGCCGATCAGCGACAGCGGCACGGCGATCGACGGGATGATCGTGGCGCTGACGCGGCGCAGGAAGACGAAGGTGACCATCACCACCAGGGCGATGGCGATCAGCAGCTCGTGCTGCACGTCCTTGACCGCGGCACGGATGGTCTGGGTACGGTCGGTGAGGACCATGACATCCAGGCCGGCCGGCAGGTTGTCGGTGATCGACGGCAGCATCTGCTTGATCCGGTCGACCACCTCGATGACATTGGCCCCCGGCTGGCGCTGGATGTTCAGCAGCACCGCCTGGTTCTCGTTGGCCCAGGCCGCCAGGCGCTCGTTCTCGGCACCGTCGACGATCTCGGCGACGTCCTTCAGGCGCAGCGGTGCACCGTCGTTGTAGGCCAGGATGAGGTTGGCGTACTCCTCGGGCGAGCGCAGCTGGTCGTTGGCGTCGAGCATCGACACCCGGGTCGGGCCGTCGAAGTTGCCCTTGGGTTGGTTGACGTTGGAGGCACCGATCAGGGTGCGCACATCGTCCAGATTCAGGCCGTTGGCGGCCAGGGCATCGACGTTGACCTTGATCCGCACCGCCTGGCGCTGGCCGCCGGCGATGCTGACCATGCCCACGCCGCTGATCTGGGCGATTTTCTGGGCCACGCGGGTATCGACCAGGTCGTTGAGCTTGGGCAACGGCATGGTCTTCGACGAGATGGCCAGGGTCAGCACCGGGGTGTCGGCCGGGTTGACCTTGTTGTACACCGGCGGTGCCGGCAGGTCGCTGGGCAGCAGGTTGCTGGCGGCATTGATCGCGGCCTGCACCTGTTGCTCGGCGACGTCCATGTTCATGTCCAGGCTAAAGCGCAGGGTCAGCACCGAGGCGCCGCCGGAACTGGTCGAGGCCATCTGGGTCAGCCCCGGCATCTGTCCGAACTGGCGCTCCAGTGGCGCGGTGACCGCGCTGGTCATCACCTGGGGGCTGGCACCGGGGTACAGGGTCATGACCCGGATGGTCGGGTAGTCGACCTGGGGCAAGGCCGAGACCGGCAGCAGCTTGTAGGCGATCAGGCCGGCCAGGACGATGGCCAGCATGCTCAGCGTGGTGGCGACCGGACGGAGGATGAACAGGCGCGACAGGTTCATGCGCCCGCCTTGCGCGGCTCATCGGCCTGGGCCGAGCCCTTGGCGTCCTGGCCCTGCAGGTGCTGGCCGGGGGTGGTCGGGACTTGCGAGCTGTCTTCCACCACGTCCACCAGGCTGCCCTCGCGCAGGCGGTCGGTGCCTTCGAGCACCAGGCGATCGCCGGCGGCCAGGCCCTCGAGGATCACGCTGCGCTCGCCATCGCTGGCACCCACCTTGAGCTTGCGGATGTTGACCTTGTTCTGGGCATTGACCACGTAGGCGAAGGTACCGTCGTTGCCGAACTGGATCGCCGCGGCCGGGGCCAGGACCACCTGTTTGAGGGTATCGGCCAGCAGGCGCACGTTGACGAACTGGTTGGGGAACAGGGCCTGGTCCTTGTTCTCGAAGCGGGCCTTGAACTTCAGGGTGCCGGTGGTGGTGTCGATCTGGTTGTCCGGGCTGCCCAGCACGCCGGTGGACTGCAGCTTGGCATCGCCACGATCCCAGGCCTCGACCGGCAGGCTGGCGCCGCTGCGGTAGCGCTCGAGCACGGTGGCCAGTTCCGTCTCCGGCAGGGTGAAGGCGACGTTGATCGGTTCGGTCTGGGTGATCACCGCCAGCGCGGTGGTGTCGTTGGCCGCCACCAGGTTGCCCAGGTCGAGCTGGCGCAGGCCCACGCGGCCGCTGATCGGCGCGCGGATCTGGGTGAATTCGAGGTTCAGACGGGCATCGTTGACCTGCGCCTGGTTGGTCTTGACCAGGCCCAGGAACTGCGCCACCTGGGCCTCGGCGGTGTCCAGGGTCTGCTTGGCGATGCTGTCCTCGGCGTACAGGCCCTTGTAGCGCGCCAGGTCGACCTGGGCGTTCTTCAACTGGGCCTGGTTCTGCGCCAGGGTGCCTTCGGCCTGCTGCAGGGCGATGCGGTAGGGGCGCGGGTCGATCTCGGCAAGCAAGTCGCCGGCCTTGACCTGCTGGCCTTCCTTGAAGTGGATCTTGACCAGCTCGCCGGCCACCCGGCTGCGCACGTTGACCGTGTTGGTCGCCGTTACCGTGCCCAGGGCCTTGTAGTACAGCGGGAAGTCACCGACGCGCACCGGCTCCACGCGCACCGGCACCGGGTCGGCGGAGGCGCCGAAGCCAGGACGCCCGCCTGGGCGCCCGCTCGCTTCCTTGTTGGCCGGCGATGCAGGCCACAGCCACCAGGCCAGCAGGGCCACCAGCAGCAGGATCAGCAGGCCGACGAGCCAGCGACGAGGGGAACGGGAGACGGAAGCTTGCATGGGTTGAACGAACCTTGTTCAGGAAATGGCGGCTTGGGGAGGTTGAACGATAAGCACTGGCACCGTTTTAGCAAAGGGCCTTTACCAGGGATTTACCTTCGGCTTACGTTGCCAAGACGCTGAACTTTAAATGAAAACGGCCTGGAAAGCGTTCCAGGCCGTTACAGGGTGTAACCCCAGGGGGCTGCACGGCAGCCCCGGTACATTTATTTCAATACAGCCAGCGCCGCGTCGTAGTTCGGCTCGTCGGCGATTTCGCCGACCAGTTCGCTGTGCAGGACCTTGTCGTTCTCGTCCAGCACCACCACGGCGCGGGCAGCCAGGCCGGCCAGGGGGCCGTCGGCGATGGCCACGCCATAGTTCTCGAGGAACTCACGGCCACGCAGGGTCGACAGGTTCTTCACGTTCTCCAGGCCTTCGGCGCCGCAGAAGCGCGCCTGGGCGAACGGCAGGTCGGCGGAGATGCACAGCACCACGGTGTTGGCCAGGTCGTTGGCCTGGGCATTGAACTTGCGCACGGAGGTGGCGCAGGTCGGGGTGTCGACGCTCGGGAAGATGTTCAGCACCTTGCGCTTGCCGGCGTAGTCCTTCAGCGACTTGTCGGCCAGGCCTTCGCCAACCAGGGAGAAGGCCGGCGCCTGGGCACCGGCCTGCGGCAGGTTGCCGTTGACCTGTACGGGGCTGCCTTTGAGGGTCACTTGAGCCATGACATGAATCCTTATGCGAGGTTTGAAAAGGACACCGAGTTAAGCACGAAGGCGCCCGGGTGCCTAGTGGCCCCTCGAGCTGCAAGCGACAAGCCAAGGCGCACCACGTCGCTTTTACTTGAAGCTTGCAGCTCGAAGCCGCCCCCTCACCCCAGCAGGCTATCGACCACCGAGTAGACCACCGAGGACATGGCCATCAGGCCAAGCACCACGACGAAGACGTTGGACAGCGCGCCGCTGTACTTGCGCATCGACGGCACGCGGCGGATGGCATACATCGGCATGAGGAACAGCAGCGCAGCGATGATCGGGCCGCCGAGGGACTCGATCATGCCCAGGATGCTCGGGTTGAGGGTGGCGACGATCCAGCACACCACCAACATCAGCGCAGCGACTACACGGTCCATGGCCTTGGCGCCTGGGCGCAGGCCGGTCTTGGCGATGATGCCCTTGAGGCCTTCGCTGGCCCCGATGTAGTGCCCCAGGAACGACTTGGCGATGGCGATGAACGCGATCAACGGCGCGGCGAAGGCGATGGTCGGGTTGCTGAAATGGTTGGCCAGGTACGACAGGATCGACAGGTTCTGCGCCTTGGCCTCGGCCAGTTGGGCGCTGCTGAGGGTCAGCACGCAGCTGAAGACGAAGAACAGCACCATGGCTACCATCAGCAGATGGGCGCGTGCCAGGATCTGGCCGCTGCGCTCATCGGCATGTTCGCCGTAGCGACGCTTCTGGTCGACGGCGAAGGCCGAGATGATCGGCGAGTGGTTGAAGGAGAACACCATCACCGGGATCGCCAGCCACAAGGTGTGCAGGAAGGCCGAGCCTGACGGCAGTTGGGTGGCGCTGTCGAGGATGCCGCCATTCCAGTGCGGCACCAGGTACAGGGCCAGCAGCGCCAGGGCGACGATGAACGGGTACACCAGCAGGCTCATGACCTTGACCGTGGCCTGTTCACCGCAGCGCACCACCAGCAGCAGGCCGAAGATCAGCAGGAACGACAGGAGCGCCCGCGGTGGCGGGGTCATGTGCAACTGGTGTTCCATGAAGCTGCTGACGGTGTTGGTCAAGGCCACGCTGTAGATCAGCAGGATCGGGAAGATGGCGAAGAAGTACAACACGGTGATCAGGGCACCGGCCGTGATGCCGAAGTGTTCCTCGACCACCTCGGTGATATCGCCGCCGTTGCGCCCGGAGAGCACGAAGCGGGTCAGCCCGCGGTGGGCGTAGTAGGTCATGGGGAAGGCCAGCACGGCCAGGATCAGCAGCGGCCAGAAACCGCCGAGGCCGGCGTTGATCGGCAGGAACAGGGTTCCGGCGCCGATCGCCGTGCCGAACAGGCCCAGCATCCAGGTGGTGTCTTGTCGCGACCAGCTGCCGAGGGTGGCGGGGGTCGATTCTTCGAAGCGCCGTTCGACGCTTGGGGCCTGCTCATTCATTCCGGGTGCAACTCCACTCGCAAGACTGCAACAGGCTGAGAGCGGCGAAACACAAGGCCTCGCGCACCTCAACCGAAAAAGAGGGGCGCGATTGTGCGCTGATTGGGTTGCACTTGCATAGCCCTGCCCGAGGGACGGTTGCACCTTGGGTGGGAATTTTCTGAAACCAGGCGTTACCTGATTGGAGGAATGGGTTGCACCTTCACCCAGGAAGCCTGGCGGCGAACGCACTCGCGGGCAAGCCCGCTCCCACAGGGGCCGAGCCGGTCGCCAACGATACGACTGGCAGGATCATGGGAGCGGGCTTGCCCGCGAATGTGATCGACCAGGCACCCCGAAAGGGTGCCCGCCTGCATCAACCCTGTTGAACGGCCGCGAATGCCTCGGCCACACGGCGCAGGTTGGCCGGGCGCAGGCCCGACATGCACACCCGGCCGCTGTCGATCAGGTACACGCCGAACTCGTCCCGCAGGCGACGTACCTGCTCGACGCTCAAACCGGTGTAGCTGAACATGCCGCGCTGGCGCAGGAAGAACTGGAAGTCCTGGCCCGGCAGCAGTTCACCGAGCAGGTCCACCAGCCCCTGGCGCATGTCGAGGATACGCTTGCGCATCGCTTCCACTTCCGCCACCCACTGGGCATTGAGTGCGGCATCGCCGAGCACGCCGGCGACCAGTTGGGCGCCGTGGCAGGGCGGGCTGGAATAGTTGCGGCGCACGGTGGCCTTGAGCTGGCCGAGCACGCTCTGAGCGGTGGCGTCGTCGTCGCAGACCACCGACAGGCCCCCTACCCGCTCGCCGTACAGCGAGAAGATCTTCGAGAACGAGTTGCTGACCAGGCACGGCACCCCGGCGCGGGCCATTTCGCGGATGGCGTAGGCGTCTTCCACCAGGCCTTCGCCGAAGCCCTGGTAGGCGATGTCGAGGAACGGGATCAGCTGGCGCGCCTTGACCACCTCGACCACCTGCTGCCACTGGTTCTGGTCCAGGTCGACGCCAGTGGGGTTGTGGCAGCACGGGTGCAGCAGGACGATGCTGTTCTGCGCCAGCCCCTGCAAGGTGGCGAGCATGCCGGCGAAGTCCAGGCCACGGCTGGCCGGGTCGAAGTACGGGTAGGTGTGGACCTTGAAGCCCGCGCCCTCGAAGATCGCCCGGTGGTTGTCCCAGGTCGGGTTGCTGACCCAGACCTCGGACTGCGGGAAGTAACGCTTGAGGAAGTCCGCACCGACCTTCAGCGCCCCGGAGCCGCCCACGGTCTGCACGGTGGCCACGCGACCGCCTGCCACCGCCGGGTGATCGGCACCGAACAGCAGGGCCTGGATCGCCTGGCGATAGCTGGCCAGACCTTCCATCGGCAGGTACAGGGAAGCCTCGTGGGGCTGGCCGGCCAGGCGCTTCTCCACCTCGCCCACCGCCGCCAGTTGCGGCACCACGCCAGCCTCATCGTAGTACAGGCCGATACTCAGGTTGACCTTGTCGGCACGTGGGTCGGCCTTGAAGGTCTCCATCAGCGAGAGAATCGGGTCGCCGGCATAGGCATCGACATGTTTGAACACAGCGCACAGCTCCTTGGATCAGGACAGTTCGGGAAATGCTGCCCCCGAGGATACCTGCAGTGGCGCCACAGGAACATCACTGATGTGCAAGGTGTTCAGTGCAGGCCTGCACGACATAAGGACAGCGGTATGCTCTGAGCGGCCATTGGGCCGTGTCAGCCAGCCAGCGCCTCGAGCCCCTGCAACTCCTGCTCGCTCAGTGCCACGCCTTCCCGCTCGGCCACCTCCCGCTCGCGGTAGCGCCGCTCCCCCGGCATACGGGTCAGCCCCACCGCCTGCATCTGCTCCACCAGCTCCCGGCTGCGCTGGGCAAACCGCTGCCCTTGTGCCTTGCTCGGGTCGATGACAATGATCAGTTGCCCGGTCCAGGGCGTCTTCGCCCCCGGATGCCCGGACCAATCGAACTCCCAGGAGAAATGCCCACCGGTCAGCGCCGCCGCCAGCAACTCGACCATCATCGACAGCGCCGAGCCCTTGTGCCCGCCAAACGGCAGCAGCGCGCCGCCTTCGAGGATCGCCGCCGGGTCGCAGGTCGGCTGGCCCTCGGCGTCCACGCCCATGCCCGGCGGCAACGTCTCGCCCGCCCGGGCGGCGATCTGCACGTCGCCATGGGCCATGGCGCTGGTGGCCATGTCGAAGACGATCGGATCATGCCCTGCGCAAGGCGCGGCAAAGGCGATGGGGTTGGTGCCGAACAGCGGCTTACGCGCCCCATGGGGCACCACGCAGGTCATGCTGTTGACCACGCTGAGCGCCACCAGCCCTTCGTCCGCGAAGGGCTCCACGTCCGGCCAAAGGGCGGCGAAGTGGTGCGAGTTGTGGATCGCCAGCACCGCGATCCCGGCGCTGCGAGCCTTCTCTACCAGCAGCGCCCGGGCCGCCGCCAGGGCCGGCTGGGCGAAACCGCCAGCGGCGTCGACGCGCACGTACCCCGACGCCACGTCACTCACCTGGGGCTGGGCACGGCCATCGACCCAGCCGCTGGCCAGGGTCGAGACGTAGCCGGGCATGCGGAACACGCCATGGCTGTGGGCGCCATCGCGCTGGGCGCTGGCGCAGTTGTGGGCGAGCACCGCGGCCACCGCCTCGGAACAGCCGTGACGCAGGAAGATACGTTGCAGCAGCGCCTGCAGCTCGGCAAAAGGCACGCGCACGACGGGGCTGGCGGAAGGTGCGGACATCTGGAGCTCCTTTCTTGGCATTGGAATGGCTACAGCGTAAGGCAATGGCGAAGACTTTCCCGCGAATGGCAGTTATCTGTCAAATATTGACTTAGTGACAGAAAACATCCATTTTCTATCCCACGCCTCAGCCAGCCCGGAGCCGCGACATGAGCCAACCGATCAAGCAACGCCTGGAGAACAGCCTGCACGGCGCCACCGCCTCGGGCCGCAAGATCGCCAGCTACATGCTCGCCAACCTGCACGAGCTGCCGTTCCAGACCTCGGCCAGCGTCGCCGCCAAGCTGGGCGTCAGCGAGTCCAGTGTCGGCCGCTTCTGCCGCGCCCTGGGCTATGCCCACCTCAAGGCGCTCAAGCAAGACCTGCAGAGCGACCTGGGCGACGGCCCCTGGCTGGTGGGGGATCGCCTGCAAGCCTACCGCCAGAACCGCGAAGCTGCCGACAGCGCCGGCAGCCTGGAGCTGGAGATCGCGGCACTGGTGCGGGTGCACGAATACAGCCGTGGCCAGGCCTGGCAGCAGGTGGCCCAGCGCCTGGCGGACAAGCCGCGGGTGTTCGTCGCCGGTTTCCAGACCGAACGCGGCATCGCCATGTGCATGAGTCACCTGATGCAGTACCTGCGCGACGGTGTGCAACTGGTCGATGGCAGCGCCGGGCACTTCGGCGAGGTCTTGCTTGGCCGCGCCGAGGACAGCGCCTTGCTGGTGTTCGAGGCGCGCCGCTATTCACGCCATGCCCTGCAGCTGTGCCAGAAGGCACGCCAGGCCGGCATTCCGGTCACCTTGGTGACCGACACCTTCTGTGACTGGGCCGAGGCCAACGCCGACGAGGTGTTCCGCATCCCCACCGAATTCAACCTGTTCTGGGAGTCCACCTCGGCGATGCTGTCGTGGGTGCACCTGATGGTCAACGAGGTCTGCAGGAAACTCGGGCCCGATGTTGAAAGACGCTTGGAAGCGACTGCCGCTCTACATAACGAGTTCGTCGGCTACACCTCGTGGCCAGCGGGCAAACAACAATAGCAAGAGTGCAAGTACAGAGGTGCGAAATGAAAAAGACCATGGCTGTGGTGGGTGCGTGCGCCCTGCTGCTGGCGGGCGCCGCCAGTGCCGAGACCTTGCGGTTCGCCACCGAGGGCGCCTACCCGCCCTTCAACTATGTCGACGCCGATAACAAGCTGCATGGCTTCGACATCGATATCACCCATGCCCTGTGCGCGCAGATGAAGGTCGAGTGCACCCTGGTGGCCCAAGACTGGGAAGGCATCATCCCGGCGCTGATGGCCCGCAAGTACGATGCCGTGGTCGCCTCGATGATCGATACCGAGGAACGGCGCAGGAAAATCGCCTTCAGCGACCCTTACTACCGCACCCCGCTGGCCGTCGCGGTGGCCAAGGACAGCCCGATCACCGATGCCCAGACCGACTTCAAGGGCTATACCATCGGCGCCCAGTCTTCCTCGACCCAGGCCATCTACGCCGAGGACGTCTACGCCAGGGCCGGCGCCGACGTGAAGCTCTACCCCACCATGGACGAGGCCAACGCCGACCTGGCCTCCGGCCGCCTGGACGGGGTGATCGCCGACAAGTTCCCCCTGCACGAGTGGATGGACAAGAACGGCCAGGCCTGCTGCCGGATCCTCGGCGACGTCGCCGGCACCAAGGCCAACGCCGCCATCGCCGTGCGCAAGGACGACGACGCCCTGCGCCAGCGCCTGAACCAGGCGTTGGCCGAGATCGTCGCCAACGGCACCTACCAGAAGATCGCCAGCAAGTACTTCGACTTCGATATCTACAACTGACCTGCGACCGCCCTCTCCCATGGAGGCTGCGCCGCTCTTGAGCTCGGCGCCGCCCCTGTGGGAGCGGCCTTGCGTCGCGAAAGGGGCACGAAGCGCCCCCGATAGCGACAGTGTGGAGATACACCATGCTCGATCAATTGTCCTTGCTGTCTTTCGCCAGTGGCGGCTGGGGCCAGGCGCTGCTGGCCGGCGCCCTGGTGACCCTGTCGCTGGCCCTGGCCTGCCTGCCCATCGGCCTGCCCCTGGGCCTGCTCGTGGCCCTCGCCGCGCGTTCGCGCAAGCGCCTGCCCCGCGCCTGGGCGACCACGTTCTCCACCGTGTTCCGTGGCCTGCCCGAGCTGTTGACCCTACTGATCATCTACTACGGCTGCCAGATCGCCGCGCAGACGCTGCTGGCGGCCCTGGGCTATGAAGGCGAGGTGCTGATCAACACCTTCCTCGCCGCGATGATCGCCTTCAGCCTGGTGTTCGCCGCCTTTTCCAGCGAGATCTGGCTGGCCGCCTTCAAGACCCTGCCCAAGGGCCAGGTGGAGGCTTGCGCCGCCCTGGGCCTGAGCCGGCGCACGGGGTTCTTCAAGGTGGTGCTGCCGCAACTCACCCGCATCGCCCTGCCTGGTCTGTCCAACAACTGGCTGTCGTTGCTCAAGGACACCTCGCTGGTGTCGACCATCTCCCTGGTCGACCTGATGCGCCAGACCAACCTGGCGGTCAGCGTGACCAAGGAGCCGATGTTCTTCTACGGCGTGGCCTGCCTGGGCTACCTGCTGTTCTCGGCGCTGTCGGGCAGGGTCTTCGCCCTCATCGAACGGCGCTGCAACCGCCACCTGCAAGGAGCCCGGGCATGAGCGTCGAACAATGGCTGGCCATGGTGCTGGACCCCGACCTGCTGGAGCGCTACGGCCCGCGCTTTCTCGACGGCCTGTTGGTGACCGCCAAGCTGGTGGCGATCTCCTTCAGCCTGGGCGCGGCGCTCGGCCTGCTGCTGGCCCTGGCGCGCCTGTCGCGCAGCCAACTGCTGCAACGCCTGGCCGCCGGCTACATCTACTTCTTCCGTGGCTCGCCGCTGCTGGCCCAGCTGTTCTTGCTGTACTACGGCCTCGGCTCGCTCAAGGGCTTCTGGCAGGAGCTGGGCCTGTGGTGGTTCTTCCGCGAAGCCTGGTACTGCACCCTGCTGGCCTTCACCCTGAACACCGCCGCCTACCAGGCGGAGATCTTCCGCGCCAGTCTGCTGGCCATCGCCCCCGGCCAGTACGAGGCGGCGCGGGCCCTGAGCCTGAAGCGCTCGACCACCTTCTTCAAGGTGATCCTGCCGCAGTCGCTGCTGGTGGCCATCGGCCCACTGGGCAACGAGCTGATCCTGATGATCAAGGCCAGCGCCATCGCCTCGCTAGTGACCATCTACGACCTGATGGGCGTGACCAAGCTGGCCTTCTCGCGCAGCTTCGACTTCCAGATCTACCTGTGGGCCGCCGTGCTCTACCTGGTGATCGTGGAACTCGTGCGGCGCGCCCTGAAACACCTGGAAGCCCGCCTGGGCCGCCACCTGAACTGACCGAAGGATACGCCCCATGCACTGCCAAACCCTTGTCCTCGGCGCCGGCATCGTCGGCGTCAGCACCGCGCTGCACCTGCAGGCGCGCGGACGCCAGGTGATCCTGCTCGACCGCGACACGCCCGGCAGCGGCACCAGCCATGGCAACGCCGGGCTGATCGAGCGTTCCAGCGTGATTCCCTATGCCTTCCCGCGCAACCTCGGCGCCCTGCTGCGCTATGGCCTGAACCGCCAGCCAGACGTGCGCTACAGCCTGGTCCACCTGCCCAAGGCCGCGCCCTGGCTGTTGCGCTACTGGCAGCAATCGGCCCCAGGGCGCCTGGCCGGCGCGGCGGCCGACATGCTGCCGCTGGTGCAACGTTGCGTCGAGGAGCACGACGCCCTGATCGAGGCCGCCGGCCTCGGTGCACTGGTGCAGGCCAAGGGCTGGATCGAGGTGTACCGTGACCCACGCCTGTTCGACCGGGC
This sequence comes from Pseudomonas sp. I2, assembly GCF_040984075.1. Classification (NCBI taxonomy): domain Bacteria; kingdom Pseudomonadati; phylum Pseudomonadota; class Gammaproteobacteria; order Pseudomonadales; family Pseudomonadaceae; genus Pseudomonas; species Pseudomonas sp. I2. Next base: position 94,937 of record NZ_JBCGFQ010000007.1, on the reverse strand, counting down.
CAAGGCCGACCTGCACGGCCTGGCACGCTACGGCCTGCAGTACGAAATCCTCGAGCGCGAGCAACTGCAAGCCCGCGAGCAGCGCCTGGAGGGCGACGTGCTGGGCGGCATCCACTGGCTCGACCCGAAGACCGTGAGCGACCCCGGCGCCCTGACCCGCGGCTATGCCGCACTGTTCGTCCAGCGTGGCGGGCAGTTCCTGCAGGGCGATGCGCGCAGCCTGCGCCGGCTCGGCGAGCGCTGGCAGGTGGACAGCCGCCGTGGCCCGCTTGAGGCCGACGAAGTGGTGGCCTGCCTCGGCCCACAGTCGGCCGAGCTGTTCGAACCGCTGGGCTACCGCTTCCCGCTGGCGATCAAGCGCGGCTACCACATGCATTACGCCACCCGCGACGGTGCCGAGCTCGGCCACTCGATCTGCGATACCCAGGGCGGCTATGTGCTGGCGCCCATGGCCCGGGGCGTGCGCCTAACCACCGGCATCGAGTTCGCCGCCGCGGATGCGCCGGGCAACGAGATCCAGCTAGGCCGCTGCGAAGCCCTGGCGCGCAAGCTATTCCCGGCGCTGGGCGAACGCCTCGACGACAGGCCCTGGCTGGGCCGGCGTCCGTGCCTGCCAGACATGCGCCCGGTAATCGGTCCGGCGCCGCGCCACGCCAACCTGTGGTTCAACTTCGGCCATGCCCACCACGGCCTGACCCTGGGCCCGGTCAGCGGCCGCCTGCTGGCCGAGCTGGTCACCGGGCAGGCGCCCTTCACCGACCCGGCGCCCTACAGCGCCACTCGCTTCGACTGAACCTATGCGGGAGAACAACAAGATGACCGCCCCACTGAGCCTTGCCAGCCTCGCCCCTGAAACCGACCCGCGCCCGGTGCTGATCCGTATCGAGGGCCTGAACAAGCACTACGGCGCCTTCCACGTGCTGCGCGATATCGACCTGGAGGTACGCGAAGGCGAGCGTATCGTGCTCTGCGGCCCATCCGGCTCGGGCAAGTCGACGCTGATCCGCTGCATCAATCGCCTAGAGATCGCCGAGCAAGGCAGCATCCGGGTTGCCGGCACCGACCTGGCCGCCACCACTGGCCAGGCCGCCCAGGTGCGCAGCGAGATCGGCATGGTGTTCCAGCACTTCAACCTGTTCCCGCACATGAGCGTGCTGGACAACTGCCTGCTGGCGCCCACCAGCGTGCGTGGCCTGTCGCGCAAGGACGCCGAGGAGCGGGCGCGGATGTACCTGCGCAAGGTCGGTATCGAGAACCAGGCGCACAAGTACCCCAGCCAGCTGTCCGGCGGCCAGCAGCAGCGCGTGGCCATCGCCCGGGCGCTGTGCATGAAGCCGCGGATCATGCTGTTCGACGAGCCCACCTCGGCGCTCGACCCGGAGATGGTCGCCGAGGTGCTGGACGTGCTGGTGCAGTTGGCGCAGACCGGCATGACCATGCTCTGCGTCACCCACGAGATGGGCTTCGCCCGCCAGGTGGCCGAGCGCGTGTTGTTCCTCGAAGGTGGGCAGATCATCGAGGACAGCGCGCCGGAGGTGTTCTTCAACCAGCCCCGCACGGTGCGGGCGCAGGCGTTTCTCAAGCAGATCCTGCACTGACCAGGGGGGCTGCAAAGCAGCCCCAAGCTTGTCGGGCCGACGAACCGCCAGGAATGAGCCCGCACCGCCCTTTCATTGCAGCCACGCAAAGACCCAACTGCATCGTTAAATATTATTGACCTCAACCTCCGCCAAACCCTTGCCACCTCAGGCTTGTACGCCCTGCAGCCCCCGAAAACCGGCGCCAGACCGCCCTGCCAGTCGTTTGACATATCGAACGGCTCTGGCAAGCTATGAATCAAGCCCCGACCGGAAACGCCCCTCCGGCGAGCCGGCAGTGCTCGGGGCCCCAGGCCGCACACAAGGCCCAGGCCGTGCGCCTGCACAACAACGACAGGTAGAACCTGTCCTAAGGTGACATATGTCCAACAGCAACATTGGCAACAAGCAACCCACCCTGCGCAAACCCGTCGTCCTGATGACCATGGGCACCCAGGAGCGCAAAGGCCATGACTACCAGGTCATGACCCACAAATACATCACCCCGCTGGTCGAATTCTCCGGTTGCGTCCCGGTCCTGGTCCCCACCTGCTGCGGGACCGAAGACCTCGAGACTTACCTCGACATGGCCGACGGCGTCTACCTCACCGGCGCGGGCAGCAACATCGACCCGGCCCTCTACGGCCAGGAAAACCTGACCCCGGGCAAGGCCCAGGACAAGGACCGCGACCTGTTCGACATCCCCCTGGTGAAGATGGCCATCGCCCGTGGCCTGCCGATCTTCGGCGTCTGCCGGGGCATGCAGGAAATCAACGTCGCCCTGGGCGGCGACATCTACCAGAAGGTCTACGCCGAGCCTGGCTTCAACGACCATCGGGAAAACCCCGAGGACCCGGTCGAGATCCAGTACCAGGCCGTACACAGCGTGAAGATCCAGCCTGGCAGCTGGCTGCGCGAGACCCTCGGCACCGACGAGATCCGCGTCAACTCGCTGCATGGCCAGGGCCTGCGCAACCTGGGCAAGGGCATCGAGCCGATCGCCCATGCCGAGGATGGCCTGGTCGAGGCGATCCACGCCCCGGGCATCTCGCCGTTCCTGTTCGCCGTGCAGTGGCACCCGGAATGGCAGGCCGCGAAGAACCCTGACTCGATCAGGATCTTCCAGGCCTTCGGCGACGCCTGCCGCGCCCAGGTGCGCAAGGCCCAGGTCAAGCGCAACCAGGCGGCCTGACCCGTTCTTCGTTAGCTTTGATCGCGGGGCGGCGCAAGGTCGCCCCCGTTTCCCCAGGTCACCCTCTGCTGGTCCCAGAACATCTCCTGTGGAAACGGGCGGCGGGCTTGTGCCTGTCTGCGCGATCTTTTTTTATCCCTACTGCCAATGCCCTGCTCCTGGGGCTGCAAGGCGGCCCAAATGCTCGCTCAGCCCCCCTCGCGCCGGCTGAACGCCGACGGCGCCCGCCCCATGACCCGGCGGAACATGCTGGAAAAAGCGCTGGGGCTGTCGTAGCCCAGGTCCAGGGCAATCCGGGTGACCGCCTCGCCCGCCGATAACCGGGTCACTGCCGCCATCACACACGCCTGCTGGCGCCAGGCACCGAACGACAATCCAGTCAGTTGGCGAAACCGGCGATTGAAGGTGCGCAGGCTCTGGTTCGATTGCCGGGCCCAGCCCTCGGCATCGACGCGGATGTCCGGGGCACGCAGGAACGCCCGGCACAGCCCCGCCAGCCGAGGCTCGGCGGGTATCGGCGCGAACAGTGGCAGGCGCGGCGCTAGGCTCAGCTCATGGAGAATCAGTGCCAGCAATACCCCGTCCCGCCCCTGCACGTCATACAACGGCGATATCTCCACGCTGGCCAGCAGCAACTCATGCAACAACGGGCTGACCCGTAGCGCCTCGCACGAGGTGCCCGCGCGCGGCGCCGCCTGCGGCTCGATGTACAGGCTGCGCGTGCTCACCCCCTGCATGCGCACCTGGTGCGGCTTGCCCGGCGGGATCCAGACGCCGTTGTGCGGCGGAATGACCCAGGAGCCATCGTCGGTCTGCACCTCCATCAGCCCACTCATGCCATAGAGAAACTGGGCCCGCCGGTGGGTGTGGCTGGGCAACAGCGTGCCCGGCGCGTAATCGGTGCCGATCGCCAACACAGGCCGTGGGGTGGCATCGACCTGGGCCAAGGGGATGTTGCGCATGGCTGAAGCCTCTGGCCTGAACACGATGATTATTGGCCGATTCGCGCATGCCGGCCAAGCCTGCTCGCTCTACGCTGCCGGCCTCCATACGCCTGGGAGGCAGATCGATGCTGTATCCATTGCTCGGTGCATTCGGCCTGTGTGCCGGTATCACCACCCTGCTGTTCGGCTTCGGCGGTGGTTTCTTCGCCGTACCGCTGCTGTATGCCCTGCTGCTGGCCAACCATGAAGCCAGCTCGCTGGTCGGCCAGCACGCCATGCAGGTCGCCGTCGCGACCTCCTCCGCCGTGATGATCGTCAGCAGCGCCCTGGCGACCTGGCGCCATCATCGCGCGGGTAGCCTGCGCTGGGGCCTGGTCCGCCCGCTCGCGCCCAGCATCGCCCTGGGCGCCCTGCTCGGTGCCTTCGCGGCACTGCACCTCGACAGCACCTGGCTGCGTTGGGTGTTCGTCGCCTACCTGGTGGCCAGCCTGCTCGATGGCTGGCTGCGCCCAGGCTTCCTCCACGAAGGGGCCAGGCTGCGCCCCTTGGGCCGAGCGGGTGCGACCCTGGCCTGCCCATTGGCGCGCTGGCAGCCTTGCTCGGCGTGGGCGGCAGCGTGATGACCGTGCCGCTGATGCGCAGGCGTGGCGCGAGCATGCTCAGCGCCACGGCCATGGCCAACCCGCTCTCCCTGCCCATGGCGCTGGCGGCCACGCTGGTCTATGCCGTATTGCCGGCATCGGGCCGAGGCCTGGGCGATGGTTATCTTGGCTTCATCGACCTGCCGGCCGCGGCTGCCCTGGTGCTCGGCGCCTGGCTGGGCATGCGCCTGGCCGCACCGCTGGTCGGGCGGATCGCCGATGGCCTGCACGCGCGCGCCTACCTGGTACTGCTGGGGATCGTGTTGCTGACGATGCTGCTGGTAGGCCCCTGACGGCAAATTGCTGGCCCCCGGCCACTCCAAGCGAAGGCAAACTCCCTTTTCCTTCATAAGCTTAGGACAGCAACATGCGGGTATTTCTAGCAACGGTCGCCGGCTGCCTGTTGATCACGGTGGCTTCCGGTGTCCAGGCCAGGGCCTTGAACCAGAACGATCGCCATGTCTGCAACTGGGGTTCGCAGATCGCCGCCGAGGCGCAGCACGCCAAGCTCTCTGGCGTTACCTTGTATGCCACACGCAAGAAACTGCAGGCACGCAAGTTCCCCAAGCCATGGATGCGTATGACCGCCTTCGGGATTACCGAACAAACCTACAACAGCCGCTCGCGGCTCAAGCCGGCAGCGATCAAGCAGACGTACTACGAGCAGTGCGTCCAGCATGCTGTCGCCAGAAGATAATTCTCTATAAAAACAATAAGTTAATTGATTTTTATAAAGTAATTACGAGATTTAGTTAATGTAATTTCTCAAAATGCTCCACTCAAGCCTGACCTCACAGGTCAGGCTCGCGGGGTGGCGCTGGCCCTGAACGGCCCGCGCGCGGGGGAAGGCTCAGCAGCCGCTCAGCGCCGGTGCTCGTCGCTCGCCCGCGAAGAACAGCGGTCGCAGGCGTACGCCGACCAGGTTGCCGGTGTAGGCCGCTACCAACCACAGCCAGCCGTGCACGCTGCCCGAGGCGATGCCGCTGAAATAGGCTCCGATATTGCAGCCATAGGCCAGGCGCGAGCCATAGCCGAGCAACAGGCCGCCGATCACCGCGGCGACCAGCGACGGCAGCGGGATCTTCAGGCTCGGTGCGAAACGCCCGGCCAGACCCGCGGCCAGCAGCGCGCCGAGGACGATGCCGATGTCCATCACGGTGGTGATGTCTTGCCACAGGGGCGCGGCCAGGGCCTTGGCGTTACCCGGCATCTGCCAGAAGGCCCAGCTGCCGACATCGATGCCCAGGCCGCCCAGGGTCTTGGCGCCCCACAGGGCGAAGGCCGAGGTGATGCCCCAAGGGCGCCCGGCCAGGGCCAGGGTGGCGTAGTTGAGCAACGCCAGGGCAACGGCGCCCCACAGCAGCGGCCACGGCCCGCGCAGGAAGCGGCGCAGGCCCTGGTGCTCGCTGCGCACCGGGCTTTCGAGCTGGCCGTGGCGGCGTTTCTCCAGCACCACGGTGGCCCAGGCGATCAGCCCGAACAGCGCCAGGCTTGCCAGCAGCGCCGGCGCCACGCCCCATGTCTGGACGATCGACGTGGCCGGGAACGAAGGCAGGGCGAACCACCAGTCGACATGGTGGGTGGCGGTCACCGAACCGATGATGAAGAACAGCAAGGTGACCAGCATCCGGGCATTGCCGCCGCCGACGGTGAACAGCGTGCCGGAGGCGCAACCGCCGCCCAGTTGCATGCCGATGCCGAAGATGAACGCACCGAACACCACCGACACCCCTGCCGGCGCCACCAGCCCGGTGACCGGGGTGCCGAACAGGCTGCCAGCCGACAGCGCCGGGAAGAACAGCAGCACGGCCAGGGCCAGCATGACCATTTGCGCACGCAGGCCGGCGCCACGGCGCTCGTTGATGAACACCCGCCAGGCCGAGGTGAAGCCGAAGGCGGCATGGTAGAGCGTCAAGCCCAGGGCGGCACCGACGATCAGCAGCAGCACCTGCTTGGCGCCGGCGTTGAGGTTGAGGAACCAGGCGCCGGCCAGCAGCAGGGCCAGGGCGATCAGCGGCGCGCCGAGGCGGCGCGGTTCGGGTGTGGCAGTTGCGCAAAGACCCATCGGAATACTCAGATACAGTGGAACGGGGCCGCGAGTATAACGCCCCAGACGCCAGGGCACGACTGCGACGAGGTCACGAACCTGGCCTATCCTTTTGCAGCCAACCCTCCAGATCGGGCGCCCGCCATGTCACCTAGCGAAACCACGGTCCTGCACACCTGGCACCACAACGCGCAGGCCTGGATCCAGGCCGTGCGCGAGGGCGGCATCGAAAGCCGGCGCCAAGTCACCGACCAGGCCATCCTGCTGGCCATACTCGGCCGGCAGCCACAACGGGTACTGGACCTCGGCTGCGGTGAGGGTTGGCTGCTACGTGCCCTGGGCGAGCGCGGCATCGAGGCGGTGGGCGTGGACGGCGATGCGACGCTGGTCGAGGCCGCGCGGGCGGCGGGTCCGGCCAGCGTGCACCTGGCTACCTACGCGCAACTGACCAAGTCCCAGGTGGATATTGGTCGCGGCTACGACCTGGTCTGTGCCAACTTCGCCTTGCTGCACCAGGACATCATTCCGTTGCTCGCCGCCCTGAACGCGCTGCTCGCCGCAGACGGCGCGCTGATCATCCAGACGCTGCATCCGTGGAGCATGGCCGAGGGCGATTACCAGGATGGCTGGCGCGAAGAGACGTTCGTGGCGCTCGCCGGGCAGTGGGCACCCATGCCGTGGTATTTCCGCACCTTGTCCAGTTGGTTGAACGCCCTGGAGATGGCGGGCTATCGCCTTGCCGGCCTGCAGGAGCCGCAACACCCGCAGCGTGCACTGCCGCAATCGTTGCTGCTCACGGCAGTAGCAGCACCGGAGGCAGGGATACCTTGAAAAACAAAACGATATATAAAGAACAAAACAATCTAACAAATTGGAATTAAAAAATTGAAAGCACCCAGACGCCTCCTTAGGCTGGGCAGGCCATTTTCCTTGCCCTCCAGGAGATCTTCCCGTGCCTGCCCGTGCCTTCTCTCCCCTGCGCCGCCTGCTCCTCGGCGGCCTGCTGGCCGGTGTCGCCAGCGCCCTGCTACCCTGGTCCAACGCCTTGGCCGATGAGGTCAGGACCCTGCGCATCGGCTACCAGAAGTTCAACAGCATCAATATCCTCAAGGGCAGTGGAGCCCTGGAGAAGGCCCTCGCCCCACAGGGCGTGAAGGTCAGCTGGCACGAGTTCGCCGCCGGCCCGCAGTTGCTCGAAGCCTTGAGCACCGGCGCCATCGACCTGGGCCATGCCGCCGACGCCCCCTCGGTGTTCGCCCAGGCAGCCGGCAAGCCGGTGGTCTACCTGGCGGCAGAGCAGCCCTACCCGCGCGGCATCGGCCTGGTGGTGCGCGAGCAGGACCACCTCGCCAGCGTCCAGGACCTCAAGGGCAAGCGCGTGGCCACCGGCCGCGGCTGGAACGCCCAGTACCTGCTGGCCGTCGCCCTGGAGCAGGCCGGCCTGAGCTACAAGGACATCACCCCCGCCTACGTCAACAACGCCGCCGATGCCGTGGCGGCGCTGCAGTCGGGCAGCGTGCAGGCCGTGACCCTGTGGGACCCGTTCCTCGCCGCCGCGCAGCGACAGCCAGGTCTGAAGAACCTGCGCGATGGCAGCGGCCTGTCGAACAACCGCACCTTCTACCTCTCCACCGCCCGCTTCGCCGACCAGCACCGCGAACTGCTCAAGACCTTCTTCGCCGAACTGGGCAAGGTCAGCCAGTGGGCCAATGCCAAGCCTGCCGAAGTCGCCAGCCTGCTGGCACCACAACTGGGGATCAGCGCCGACATCCTGGAAGTGGCCAGCGAGCGGCGCAACTACAACGCCGTGGCCATCACCCCGCAGATCGTCGCCGAGCAACAGAAGCTGGCCGATACCTTCCAGGGCCTGGGCCTGATCCCACGCAAGCTGCAGGTGGCCGACGCGGTCTACCCGGCTTCCGTGCTGCCCTGACGCCAAGGAGATGCGCATGCCACGCCCGATCCGCTTCAACGCCTTCAGCATGAACGCCGCCAGCCACCAGTCCCCCGGCCTGTGGCGCCACCCCCGCAACACCAGCGTGGATTTCAACCGCCTGGACTACTGGACCGACCTGGCCCGCCTGCTCGAGCAAGGCCTGTTCGATGCCCTGTTCATCGCCGACGTGCTGGGCATCTACGACGTCTACCAGGGCAGCCCCGAGGCGGCCCTGCGCGGCGGCGTGCAGGTGCCGGTCAACGACCCGCTGCTGCTGGTCCCGGCCATGGCCGGCGTCACCCGGCACCTGGGCTTCGGCGTGACCTTCTCGCTGACCTACGAGCACCCCTACCCCTTCGCTCGGCGCATGTCGACCCTCGATCACCTGAGCGATGGCCGGGTCGGCTGGAACATCGTCACCGGCTACCTGGACAGCGCCGCCCGCAACCTGGGCCTGGCGCGCCAGCTCGGCCACGACCAGCGCTACGACCTGGCCGAGGAGTACCTGCAGGTGCTGTACAAACTCTGGGAAAAAAGCTGGGACGACGACGCCGTGCTGCTGGAACGCGAGACTGGCCGCTACCTCGACCCTGCTCGTGTGCACCCCATCGGCCACCATGGCGAGCACTTCCAGGTGCCCGGCATGCACCTGTGCCAGCCCTCGCCCCAGCGCACGCCGGTGCTGTTCCAGGCCGGCGCCTCGGCCCGTGGCCAACAGTTCGCCGCGCGGCACGCCGAGTGCGTGTTCATCAGCGGGCCGACCCCCACCGTGCTGCACCGCTACGCCGACGGTATCCGCCAGGCCAGCGAAGCGGCCGGCCGGGGCCGCGACGACGTACTGATCTATGCCCAGGCACTGCTGATCGTCGCCGACACGCGCGAAGCGGCCCAGGCGCGCGTTGCCGATTACCGCCGGCACGTGGACCTGGATGCCGCCCTGGCCTTGCTGTCGGGCTGGACCGGCATCGATTTCGCCGGCCTCGACCCCGACGCGCCCATCGAGTACGTGGAGAACGATGCCGGCCGCGCCGCCCTGGCCGCGTTCACCGCCGCCGACCCGAACCGCCGCTGGACGGTGCGCGAGGCCGCCGCGTTCGTCGGCCTCGGCGGACGCGGGCCAGTACTGGTGGGCTCGCCCGCAGAGGTCGCCGACCAGTTGGAACACTGGCTCGACCAGACCGGCATCGACGGCTTCAACCTGACCTACGCCGTACAGCCGGACGACCTGCGCCACGTGGTCGAGCTGCTGGTGCCCGAGCTGCAACGCCGTGGCCGCTACCCTCGGGCTTATACCGACGGCACCTTGCGCCACAAGCTGTTCGGCCGTGGCAACCGGCTGCCGGAACAGCACGCGGGGCGCCAGGTCGACATTCAGTGAATGAATACCGGATATTTCAACATTTAATTTGTGGATACCCGGCAAAGGCTCATATTCTGTCCGTGCATCCCCTGCGGCGCACCGGCCGGTGCGGCTTACGGCACGGGGACAGAACAACAAGTCGAGACCCTCCATGTCGAACCATTCCTACTTCGCCCCCCACGGTGGGCACCCAGCCCAGACCGAGCTGCTGACTGACCGTGCCATGTTCACCGAAGCCTATGCCGTCATCCCCAAGGGCGTGATGCGTGACATCGTCACCAGCCACCTGCCGTTCTGGGACAAGATGCGCATGTGGGTCATCGCTCGCCCATTGACCGGCTTCGCCGAGACCTTCTCGCAGTACATCGTCGAAGTCGCCCCGGAAGGCGGCAGCGAGCGGCCGGAACTGGACCCGAACGCCGAAGCGGTGCTGTTCGTGGTCGAAGGCGAGATCGACATCACCGTCGAAGGCAAGCACCACACCCTGGTCCCGGGCGGCTATGCCTTCCTGGCCCCAGGCGCCGAGTGGAGCCTGCGCAACAACAGCAAGGCCAACGTCACCTTCCACTGGCTGCGCAAGCACTACCAGAAGGTCGAGGGCCTGGCCGTTCCGGAATCCTTCGTCACCCACCGCGACAAGGCCCAGGTCATCGAGATGCCGGGCACCGAAGGCCGCTGGGTCACCACCCGCTTCGTCGACATGGCCGACATGCGCCATGACATGCACGTGAACATCGTGACCTTCCAGCCCGGCGGCGTGATTCCGTTCGCCGAGACCCATGTCATGGAACACGGCCTCTACGTGCTGGAAGGCAAGGCGGTGTACCGCCTGAATCAGGACTGGGTCGAGGTCGAGGCCGGCGACTTCATGTGGCTGCGCGCCTTCTGCCCGCAGGCTTGCTACTCTGGCGGCCCGGGCCCGTTCAGCTACCTGCTGTACAAGGACGTCAACCGCCACGTGCACCTGACCCTCAACCCCCAACGTTGAGGTAAGCGAACAGGGCGCGCTTGGCGCCCTGTTCGCGGGCTGCAACACAGCCCAACAGCTCGACAGCGCAGATCTTCATGGCACCTCTGCCTCCAGCGGCCATACTTGCCTGACGCCTTCCCACCCGGCCGCCGCCCCATGCCCTCCTTGCACCGATTGCTCGCCGTGCTGCTCCTGCTGGCAGCGCCCACGCTGCTGGCCGACGACTGGCGCCTGGCGCACCAGGAAGACGGCATCGATGTCTACCTGAGCGCGGTACCCGGCTCGCCCTACCAGCGGTTTCGCGGCGTCACCCGCATCAAGGCCAGCGTACACACCCTGGCCGGCCTGCAGGAGAATCTGCGGGTCGCCTGCAAATGGCTGTACGCCTGCGCCACGATGCGCCTGCTGGAGGTCGATGGCGACACGACCTGGGTCTACCTGACCACCGAGCTGCCCTGGCCGGCACGCCCGCGTGACATGGTGCTGCGGGTACGCAGCGAACGGCTGGACGACGGCACCCTGTTGCGCCACCTGAGCGCCGAGCCGGGCAAGGTGCCGGCAGTGCCTGGGCAGATCCGCGTACGGCGGTTGCGCGGGGAGTGGATCATGCGCCCCCTGGGCGCGCGCGAGACCGAGGTGACCTACCAGCTGCAGGCCGACCCTGCCGGGGACGTGCCGGGCTGGCTGGCCAACCGCTTCGTGGTGGATGCCCCCATGGTGACCCTGCGCACGCTCAGGGCCGTGGCCGAGCGGCAACCCTGAGGGCCCTTGCCATGCACAGGCGATATCAGGCCCCGCCCCCTGATGGGCAGAAATAATTTGAACGCCACCCCAGAGCAGGCTATCGAAATAGAGATAGCCCATTTTTTCACGCAAGGAGCCAGCCCATGCCGTCACCCCAGTGCCATGCCCGGGGCCTGCTGCCATGAAAATGAGCTGCCGCGCGCCCAGCGCCTGCCTGGAACTGGACTTCGTCCGCGACACCCTGTTCGGCCCCGTGGCCCAGCGTGCCGAGTGCCATGTCCAGGTCGCCGCCCTCAACCTGCAGGGCTGCCCCGCCCTGCGCCTGCATATCAACCCGCCACTGCCAGACAAGCTTGAGCGCGCCCACAGCGTCGCCTTCGTCTGGGACGGGCGCAGCTATCATGGCGTGGTACGCGATCATGGCAAATGTGGCGACGGCAGCCTGAACCTGGTGCTGGAACTGCAGTGAAGCGATCAACGGCGGCGAAACAGTCTGAACCCCCAAGGGCACCCGCTTCTCCATAACAAGAGGACACGCTCGCCAAGCGTCCCGAGGAGAACGCCATGAACAGTCCCTTGCTCAAGCTCTTCACCCACCCCGCCGAAGCCTGGCTGGACATCCGCCGCGCCGAGGAAGCCCACCCGCAACAATACCTGCCCCGCCTGCTGGCCCTGGCGCTGATCCCTGCCCTGTGCCTGTTCGTCGGCACCACCACCTTCGGCTGGAGCCTGGCAGGGGAAGAACAGGTGCGCCTGAGCATGGCCAGCGCCGCGCAACTGGCCGGCCTGCTGTATGCGACCACCGTGGTCGGGGTGATGCTGATGGGCGTGATGATCCGCTGGATGTCCCGGGGGTTCGATGCGCAGCCCAGCCTGAACCGGTGCATCGGCTTCGCCGCCTACTGCGCCACCCCCTGGTTCATCGCCGGGGTCGTCGGCCTGGTGCCGATGCGTTGGCTGGCGGTCGTGGCCCTGCTGGCCGCCTCGGCCTATGCCACTGTGCTCTTGTATGGCGGGTTGCAGACTTTCCTGCGGCTGCGCAAGGAACAGGCCATGCTATTGGCCACCTGCGTCTGGGGCGTGGGCCTGCTGGTGCTGGTGACCATCCTGGTGTCGATGATCCTGTTCTGGTTCAACGGCTTGATGCCAGAGTACGTGCGCCCGGCCAGCCTTGGCTGACCGGGCTGCGGCCGCCGTCAGGCGATGGCCTTGAGCGGTGGCTTGTGGTTCGCGCGCTGTTCCTTGCGCAACTGCGCCACCAGCTCCGCGATGTCCCGGCAGCTGTTGAGGCTGTCGAGCGCGATCCCGCTCACGGTCAGGCAATCGTCCAGGCTGTCGCCCTGGCCGAGGCGGATGGTCAGGCTGACACCGTCCGGGCAGGTGACTTCGCAGCGGTCCGGCAGGCAGGCCTGCTCGATCAACTGACGCAGCTCTAGCATCGAAACTCCGATCAACGACATGGTACGACCCTCTCTGTACTGGATGGCCTGTTGTGTGTGAGTACGCCTTAAGCGGGCGGGGTGCCAATTGATATTGCACATATCCAAGCGGCGGACCATGCGCCAGGACAATGATCGTGCACGAATCCTCTAGCACCTTAGTGGAAGAACCCAGGCGCGCGGCGACTGTTCGATCGGATGCCTGCACGGGACGACGGGCGGTCGCCGCGTTGCCATTCGTCGTGCCCTGGGAATATTTTTCAAACTTTTGCGGGCTTTGCGCATTCCCACGGACAGGGCCAGGGTACGTCCGTACCTGGCCTGTGACCGAGCCTGCGCAAAGGATGTGGATGCCCGATGATCGACGCAAAACTCTTCGTGATCGACTACCAACTGCACGGCCAGCACAAATCCTTCGTGATTCGTGCCGAGCGCATGGACAACGCCGAGGCCTGGCACTGGGCCAGTTGCGATGCGGGGGTTGGCCGCATCGGTCGCTATGGGCGGGAGAAGATCAGAAAGGTCAGCAAGCCGGTGGCCGAGCGCTACGGCATCAGCGAGGTGCACTGGCGCCAGTCGGGTTGATCAACTCGTGGCGCCAGCGGGGCGATGCCTCAGTGGCGAGCCCCCTCTCCGGCGCCGGCCATCTGGCCGAAACGTCCGGCGTGGAAATCGTCGAACGACTCGGCGATTTCCGCCTGGCTGTTCATCACGAACGGTCCGTAGCCGACGATGGGTTCGTCGATCGGCTCGCCGCTGAGCAGCAACACGCTGACATCCTCCAAGGCCTCGACCTGCACATGCTCCCCCTCGCGCTGCAGCAGCACCAGGCTGGCCGGCCCGGCTTCGCGCTCAGCGTTGACCTGCACGGTACCGCGCAACACCACCAGGGCGGCATTGCGCCCCTCGGCGACCGGCAGTTGCACGCGGGCACCGGCTTTCAGGCGCAGGTCCCAGACATCCATGGCGGTGAAGGTCCGCGCCGGGCCGGGGTGGCCCTGGTAGCTACCAGCGATCACCCGCAGGCTGCCGGCATCGCCTTCCAGCGCCAGCACCGGGATGTCTGCCGCCAGCAGGGTCTGGTAGCCCGCGGCGGCGCGCTTGTCCCGGGCCGGCAGGTTGACCCATAGCTGCACCATCTCCAGGGTACCGCCGCTGCGGGCGAAGGCCGGCGAATGGAACTCCTCGTGAAGGATGCCATTGGCGGCGGTCATCCACTGCACATCGCCCGGGCCGATCAGGCCGCCGGCGCCGGTGGAGTCACGGTGTTCCAGCTCGCCCTGGTAGACGATGGTGACGGTCTCGAAGCCCCGGTGCGGATGCTGGCCGACCCCACGGCGGGCGTCGGTCGGCGTGAAGTCGTGGGGGCCGGCGTAGTCGAGCAGCAGGAACGGGCTGATATGCCGGGCCAGGTTGTCGTAGGTGAACAGGCTGCGCACCGGAAAGCCGTCACCCACCCAATGGGCATGGGGGCTGCGGTGGATACCCAGGATCTTTTTCATGAGAAGTCTCCTCTCTTGGCTGGGTATAACCTTATCGGCGGCACCAATCTTTCGCTAGATAGCCTAAATGGCATTGTTCGTTCCAAAAATGGGACGAATGGACAGCCGACCTTTCACGTGCTCAAGGCTGCAGAAAGGCCAGCACCTGCTCCGCCGCCGCCACGGGATCTTCCTGCATGAAGCAGTGCCCGCCGGGCACCTGCTGGGCGCTCACCTGTGGGTTGATGGCCGCCAGGCGCCGCACCGAGTGCGCGACGAAGGGGTAGCTCTGTTCGCCATGCAGGATGTGCGTCGGTGTGCGGATTTGCGCCAGGCTCGGCCACATCCGCGCCGGGAACGAGCTGAAGATCTCCACCTCGCGGCTGGGACGACACTTGAGCACCACGCCTTCGCCGCAGTCGCCGATGGCGTGTTCCACATAGGCCTGCAATGCCGCATCGCTCCAGCCCTTGAAGATGCCCCGCCCCTGCAGCGAAGCCAGCGCCGCCTCGCGGTCGGGCCAGTGGCTGCGGCGGGTGGCGGCCTTGCGTGCCAGGGCATGGCGCCGATGCAGGCCGACCAGGGCGGCAGCGCCCATCACGCCGATCATGCGCCGGCTGAACAACACCGGGTCGAGCAGCACGGCGCGGCTGAACAGCTGCGGCTTGCTCGCCAGGATCAGACCCGTCAAGACGCCGCCGAAACTGTGGCCGAGCGCCATGCGCGGCACCTCGCCGTACTCGCCGCGCCCGGACTCGAAGGCCTCCACCGCCAGCGCAGCGCTACGGTTCCAGCCACGAAAGGCACCGCCATGGTCACTGTCGCCGTGGCCCTGGACATCGCTCAGCCACAGGTCGAAGTGTTCGCCCAGGCGCATCAGCAAAGGCTGGTAGGACAGGCTGCAGAAGCCGTTGCCATGCAGAAAGTGCAGCAATGGCCGGCCGCTTGCCGGCGAACGCCAGCCACGCAGGGTGAAGCCTTCGGCGCAATCATGGGACCAGGGGATCAGCTGCATCGTCCTGCTGTACTCATCGGTTCAAGAAAACGCCGATTCTACAAACAGCAGCGGGTATAGCGAAATCACCAGCAACAGGGCCATCAGGACATTGAACAGCATCAGCCAACGCGGGTTCTGCAAGAAGTTGCGCAAGGCGCTGCCGAACATCACCCAGACCCCGACACTGGGCAGGTTGACCAGGGCGAACAACCCGGCGATGACGATGACGTTGAGGACATAGCCCTGGGCCGGCGTGTAGGTGGTGATCGCCCCCACCGCCATCACCCAAGCTTTAGGGTTGACCCACTGGAACGCCGCCGCGCCCCAGAAGCCCAGCGGCTTGCCCGTGCCCGCGGCCTCGCCGCCGATCGGCCCGGCGGTGGCGATCTTCCAGGCCAGGTACAGCAGGTAGGTGGCGCCCACGTAGCGCAGGATGCTGTACAGCGGCGGCCAGGCCTTGAACAACTCGCCCAAGCCAAAGCCCACCGCCAGCACCATGACCATGAAGCCGATGCTGATACCCAGGGCGTGCGGGATCGAACGCCGCACCCCGAAGTTCACCCCCGAGGCCAGCAGCATGGTGTTGTTCGGCCCGGGAGTGATCGAAGAGACGAAGGCGAAGAGCACGAAGGCGGTGAGCAGATCGAGAGAACCGAGCATGGCGGGCTTCCAGAAGGAGGGTTGTGTTGCCACACTAGCGGAGTGATTTTCCCTACAACCTATACAGTTACAAGAAATTAAACCAATACACCTCACTGTACCGTTACAGTTTCAGAGCCAGAGATAGAATCTGCCCCAGCACAAGGAAGCCCCATGAGCCTGACCATTCGCCCCGCCGTGCCTGCCGATGCCGCACAGATCCTGGCCTTCATCACCGAGCTGGCCGACTACGAGCGTGCCCGCCACGAGGTGGTGGCGACCCTCGCCGACATCGAGCACAGCCTGTTCGGCGAAGGCAGCACGGTGCGCAGCCTGATCTGCGAACGGGATGGTCGGGCCATTGGCTTTGCCGTGTATTTCTACAGTTATTCCACCTGGCTGGGGCGCAATGGTATCTACCTGGAGGACCTGTATGTGACCCCTGAACAGCGTGGGGATGGTGCTGGCCGCCAGTTGCTGCGGCACATCGCCCGCGAGGCCGTGGAAAACGGCTGCGGCCGCCTGGAGTGGAGCGTGCTGGACTGGAACGAGCCGGCGATCGGCTTCTACCAGTCGCTCGGGGCCGAGCCGCAGGACGAGTGGGTCCGCTACCGGCTGGACGGGGAACGCCTGGTGCGCTTTGCCGAGGGTTGAGCGTTCATAGGATGGCGGCTGCTTCCAGCCCCTTCGCGGGCAAGCCCGCTCCCACAGGGCTGAGTCGTTCACAGATGATGTGATTTGCAGGACCATGTGGGAGCGGGCTTGCCCGCGAAGGGGCTGCAAGTTCACCAAATCCTCCGCTGACAGACAGCGCCGCCCCTGGCACCACTAGACTGGAACCTCAACCCCAGCTCAGCCCTGCCTGCGCACGATCTGCAACCAGGTTCACCAACGCCAACCCGCACAGCGTATAGAGCACGCCCTTGGCGCCGAACTCCTAACAGACCTACCCACCAGCGGACATATCATTGCGCGTGATAATAACCTTCGCCCCATTCGATTCGTTCCCCACGCGCCAGCCCCGCAGAATCCGCCCACTATCTCTATACATTGGCGGAGTTCTCCATGGAACAATCACTCAAACCCTTGCGCTATCCCCTCGCTGTCCTGGCAGTGCTGGTGATCAGTGCCTGCGGCCGAACCCCGGACGCCGCGCAGGCCCCCGCCGCGCCCAAGGTCAGCGTAGCCAAGGTGATCGAACAGCCGATCAATGAATGGGACGAGTTCACCGGCCGCCTGGAGGCACCGGAAACCGTCGAGGTACGCCCGCGCGTCTCCGGGCAGATCGACCAGGTGGCCTTCACCGAAGGCGCCCAGGTCAAGCAAGGCGACCTGCTGTTCCAGATCGACCCACGCCCGTTCCAGGCCGAGGTCCGCCGCCTCGAGGCGCAGTTGCAACAGGCCCGCGCCACCGCCATTCGCAGCGAGAACGAGGCCCGCCGTGGCGAACGCCTGCGCGACAGCAACGCCATCTCCGCAGAGCTTGCCGAGTCGCGCAGCAGCGCCGCCGCCGAAGCCCGTGCCGGTGTCGCGGCGATCCAGGCACAACTGGACCTGGCCCGCCTGAACCTGAGCTTCACCCGTGTCACCGCGCCGATCAGTGGCCGCGTCAGCCGCGCCGAGTACACCGCCGGCAACATCGTCACCGCCGACGTCACGCCGCTGACCACGGTGGTGTCCACCGACAAGGTGTATGCCTACTTCGACGCCGACGAGCGCGTCTACCTCAAGTACAGCCAGTTGGCCCGCAACGGCCAGCGCGGCCAGAGCACCCCGGTGTACCTGGGCCTGTCCAACGAGGCTGGCAACCCGCACCTGGGCCAGATGAACTTCGTCGACAACCAGGTCAACCCGCGCACCGGCACCATCCGTGGCCGGGCGGTGTTCGACAACCGCGACGGCCAGTTCACCCCGGGCCTGTACGCGCGCCTGAAGCTGGTCGGCAGCGCCACCTACTCGGCGGTACTGATCAACGACGAGGCCGTGGGTACCGACCTTGGCAAGAAGTTCGTACTGGTCATGGACGAGGACAACAAGGCGACCTACCGCGCCGTGGAGCTGGGCCCGAAACTCGAAGGCCTGCGCATCGTGCGCAACGGCCTGCACAAGGACGACCGCATCGTGGTCAAGGGCCTGCAGCGGGTGCGCCCCGGCTCGCCGGTCACCCCCGAGGAAACACCGATGGCCAGCGAGGAAACCCTCGCCACCCTCGCCCGCCAGCGCCAGGCCCTGGAGGCCAGCAACCCGGCGCCAGCGGTGGCCGGTTCCAGCGTGAAAGTCGCCAGTGCCCAGGCACCGCGCGGTTAAGGAACGACACCCATGAACTTTTCGAAATTCTTCATCACCCGGCCGATCTTCGCCGCCGTCCTCTCGCTGGTGCTGGTGATCGCCGGGGGCATCTCGCTGTTCCAGTTGCCGATCAGCGAATACCCAGAAGTGGTGCCGCCGACCGTGGTGGTGCGCGCCAACTTCCCCGGCGCCAACCCCAAGGTGATCGGCGAGACCGTCGCCGCGCCCCTGGAGCAGGCCATCACCGGCGTCGAGAACATGCTGTACATGTCCTCCCAATCGACCGCCGATGGCAAGCTGACCCTGACCATCACCTTCGCCCTGGGCACCGACTTGGACAACGCCCAGGTGCAGGTGCAAAACCGCGTCACCCGGACCCAGCCCAAGCTGCCCGAGGAAGTGACGCGCATCGGCATCACCGTCGACAAGGCCTCGCCCGACCTGACCATGGTCGTGCACCTGACCTCGCCGGACGACCGCTACGACATGCTGTACCTGTCCAACTACGCCATCCTCAACATCAAGGACGAGCTGGCGCGCCTGGGCGGCGTGGGTGACGTGCAACTGTTCGGCATGGGCGACTACTCCCTGCGGGTATGGCTCGACCCGAACAAGACCGCCTCGCGCAACCTGACCGCCAGCGACGTGGTCGCGGCGATCCGCGAGCAGAACCGCCAGGTCGCCGCCGGCCAGCTGGGCGCACCGCCCGCCCCAGGCTCGACCAGCTTCCAGCTGTCGATCAACACCCAGGGCCGCCTGGTCAACGAGGAAGAATTCGAGAACATCATCATCCGCGCCGGCAGCGACGGCGAGATCACCCGCCTGAAGGACATCGCCCGCATCGAGCTGGGCTCCAGCCAGTACGCCCTGCGCTCGCTGCTGAACAACCAGCCGGCGGTGGCCATTCCGATCTTCCAGCGCCCGGGCTCCAACGCCATCGAGATCTCCGACGAGGTGCGGGCGAAGATGGCCGAGCTGAAGAAGGACTTCCCCGAAGGCATGGACTACAGCATCGTCTATGACCCGACCGTGTTCGTCCGCGGCTCCATCGAGGCGGTGGTGCACACCCTGTTCGAGGCCCTGGTGCTGGTGGTGCTGGTGGTGATCCTGTTCCTGCAGACCTGGCGCGCCTCGATCATCCCGCTGATGGCCGTGCCGGTCTCGCTGATCGGTACCTTCGCGGTGATGCACCTGTTCGGCTTCTCGCTCAATGCCCTGTCGCTGTTCGGCCTGGTGCTGGCCATCGGTATCGTGGTGGACGACGCCATCGTCGTGGTGGAGAACGTCGAGCGCAACATCGGCCTGGGCCTCAAGCCCCTGGAGGCGACGCAGAAGGCCATGAGCGAAGTGACCGGGCCGATCATCGCCACCGCCCTGGTGCTGTGTGCGGTGTTCGTGCCGGCGGCGTTCATCTCCGGCCTCACCGGGCAGTTCTACAAGCAATTCGCCCTGACCATCGCCATTTCCACAGTGATCTCGGCGTTCAACTCGCTGACCCTGTCGCCGGCCTTGGCCGCCGTGCTGCTCAAGGAACACCATGCGCCCAAGGACCGTTTCTCGCGCCTGCTCGAGCGGCTGTTCGGCGGCTGGCTGTTCGCCCCGTTCAACCGTTTCTTCGATCGCGCCAGCAACCGCTATGTCGGCGGCGTGCGCCGGGTCATCCGCTCCAGCGGCATCGCCCTGTTCGTCTATGCCGGGCTCATGGGCCTGACCTACCTGGGCTTCTCGTCCACCCCGACCGGCTTCGTCCCGGCGCAGGACAAGCAGTACCTGGTGGCCTTCGCCCAACTGCCGGATGCCGCCAGCCTCGACCGCACCGAGGCGGTGATCAAGAAGATGAGCGAGATCGCCCTGGAACAACCGGGGGTGGCCGACTCGGTGGCCTTCCCGGGCCTGTCGATCAACGGTTTCACCAACAGCCCCAACAGCGGCATCGTGTTCACCCCGCTCAAGCCGTTCGACGAGCGCAAGGACCCGAGCCAGTCGGCCGCTGCCATCGCCGCGGCGCTGAACGCCAAGTTCGCCGACATCCAGGACGCCTACATCGCGATCTTCCCGCCACCGCCCGTGCAGGGCCTGGGCACCATCGGCGGCTTCCGCCTGCAGATCGAGGACCGCGGCAACCTGGGCTACGAGGCGCTGTACAAGGAGACCCAGCACATCATCGCCAAGAGCCAGGAGGTGCCGGAACTGGCGGGCCTGTTCACCAGCTACCAGGTCAACGTGCCGCAGGTCGATGCCGCCATCGACCGGGAGAAGGCCAAGACCCACGGCGTGGCCATCAACGACATCTTCGAGACCCTGCAGATCTACCTGGGCTCGTTGTACACCAACGACTTCAACCGCTTCGGCCGTACCTACCAGGTCAACGTCCAGGCCGAACAGCAGTTCCGCCTCGATGCCGAGCAGATCGGCCAGTTGAAGGTGCGCAACAACCTGGGCGAGATGATTCCACTGGCGACCTTCATCAAGGTCAGCGACACCTCCGGGCCTGACCGGGTCATGCACTACAACGGCTTCATCACCGCCGAGATCAACGGCGCCGCGGCGCCCGGCTACAGCTCCGGCCAGGCCGAGGCGGCGATGGAGAAACTGCTGCGCGAGGAGTTGCCCAACGGCATGACCTTCGAATGGACCGACCTGACCTACCAGCAGATCCTGGCGGGCAACACCGCGCTGTTCGTCTTCCCGCTCTGCGTGCTGCTGGCCTTCCTGGTGCTGGCCGCCCAGTACGAGAGCTGGAGCCTGCCGCTGGCGGTGATCCTGATCGTGCCGATGACCCTGCTGTCGGCCATCACCGGGGTGATCCTCTCTGGCAGCGACAACAACATCTTCACCCAGATCGGCCTGATCGTGCTGGTGGGCCTGGCGTGCAAGAACGCCATCCTCATCGTCGAGTTCGCCAAGGACAAGCAGGCCGAGGGCCTCGACCCGCTGGCCGCGGTACTGGAAGCCTGCCGCCTGCGCTTGCGGCCGATCCTGATGACCTCGATCGCCTTCATCATGGGGGTGGTGCCGCTGGTGTTCTCCTCCGGCGCCGGTGCCGAGATGCGCCATGCCATGGGGGTCGCGGTGTTCTCGGGGATGATCGGGGTGACCGTGTTCGGCCTGTTCCTGACCCCGGTGTTCTTCTTCCTGATCCGCCGTTTCGTCGAGCGCCGGCAGGCCCGCAAGGCCGCCCACGCGCAACCGCTGGAGAGCCATGCATGAACCTGCTCAAACCCCTGACCCCGAGCCTGCTGGCGCTGGCCCTGGCAGCCTGCGCGGTGGGCCCGGACTACCAGGCACCGGCCACCGAGCCTGCGCGTTTCGACAGCGCGGTGCAGGCCAAGGCCTTCGACCGCGACCGCTTCGAGCGCCTGTGGTGGAAGCAGTTCGACGACCCGGTGCTGAACCAGCTGGTGCAGGCCTCGCTGCAAGGCAACCGCGACCTGCGCGTGGCCTTCGCCCGGCTCAAGGCGGCGCGGGCGATCCGCGAGGATGCCGAGAACGACCCGTTCCCGGTGGTCACCAGCCGCGCCAGCAGCGAGATCGGCAAGGGCCAGGTGCCAGGCCAGACCGAGCGGCGGGTCAACAGCGAGCGCTATGACCTGGGCCTGGACATGGCCTGGGAGCTCGACCTGTTCGGCCGCATCCAACGCCAGATCGAGGCCAGCGAAGCCCAGGAAGCCGCGGCCGCGGCCGATCTGCAGCAGTTGCAGGTCAGCCTGATCGCCGAGCTGGTGGACGCCTATGGCCAACTGCGTGGTGCGCAGCTGCGTGAAAAGATCGCCCTGGCCAACCTCAAGACCCAGCAGGAATCGCGCAGCATCACCGAAACCCTGCGCGATGCCGGGGTCGGCAACGAACTGGACGTGGTCCGTGCCGATGCGCGTCTGGCGGCCGTCGAGGCCACCGTGCCGCAGTTGCAGGCCGAGCAGGTGCGCGCGCGCAACCGCATCGCCACCCTGCTTGGCCAGCGCCCCGACAACCTGGGTGTCGACCTCTCGCCCCGGCAGTTGCCGGCGATCGCCAAGGCCCTGCCGGTGGGCGACCCGGGCGAACTGCTGCGCCGCCGCCCGGACATCCGCAGCGCCGAACGGCAACTGGCCGCGGCCACGGCCACTGTCGGCGTGGCCACCGCCGACCTGTTCCCCCGGGTCAGCCTCAGCGGCTTTCTCGGCTTTACCGCCGCCCGTGGTTCGCAGATCGGCTCGTCGGCGGCCAATGCCTGGGCACTGGGCCCGAGCATTACCTGGGCGGCCTTCGACCTGGGCAGCGTGCGCGCCCGCCTGCGCGGCGCCAAGGCCGATGCCGAGGGCGCCCTGGCCAACTACGAGCAGCAGGTGCTGCTGGCCTTGGAAGAGTCGGCCAATGCCTTCAGCGATTACGGCAAGCGCCAGCAACGCCTGTTGGCGCTGATACGCCAGAGCGAGGCCAGCCGCAAGGCGGCGGACCTGGCCTCGGTGCGCTACCGCGAGGGTACGGTGGACTACCTGGTGCTGCTCGATGCCGAGCGCGAACGGCTGGGCGCCGAGGATGCCCAGGCCCAGGGCGAGGTCGAGCTGTACCAGGGCATCGTGGCCATCTACAAGGCGCTCGGTGGCGGCTGGCAGCCTGAGACACTGGCCAGCGCGCACTGATCTTCAACGCCTCAACGACTCCTTTGGTTGGCTCCTCCCCCAACCGCTTTGCCCCGCCGGCCTTGGTCTGCGGGGCTTTTTTTATCTGCAAGAAAAAGCAGGCGGCGCTTGTGGGGGCCGGGCATAGGCATCACATCCTGCGCCGATCGGCTTGAAGCTTGCGGCGCCCTCAGAAGTCGATGCTGCCGGAGAACTTGACCAAGCGCGGATCGCCCTGGGTCAGATAGCCGCCGTTGGCCGAGGCCCAGTAGTTCTTGTCGCTGAGGTTCTCGACGTTGACCCGCAGGGTGATGTCCTTTTCCTGCACCTTGAAGCGGTAGCGGGCGCCGACATCGAAACGGTTCCAGGTCGGCAGGCTGAGGTTGTTGGCCGGGTCGGCGTATTGCCCGCCGGTACGCAGCATGCGGGCATTGAGCGATACTCCGTCCAGGCCCGGGACGTCCCAGTCGACGCTGGCGTTGAGCTGGAAGGTCGGCACGCCGACCGCATGGTTGCCATCGTTGGCACCGTCCAGGGTGTTCTTCAGCTCGGTGTCCATGCGCGTGCCGCCGGCCATCAGGCGCAAACCCCGCACTGGCTCGCCGAACACGCTCAGCTCGATGCCCTTGTTGACCTGCTCGCCATCCTGGACGAACACGTTGCCCTGGACGAAGCCGTCAGTGGGGCGCTCGATGCGAAACAGCGCCAGGTTGGCGCCGAAGGTCTGGTAGTCGAACTTGACGCCGGCCTCGATCTGCTTGGTCTTGGCCGGCGGGAAGACTTCGCCGGCGTTGACCACCTCGCCCGAGGCGGTCGGGCCCTGGGCCAGGCCTTCGATGCGGTTGGCGTACAACGAGATCGACGGGTTGAGCTTGTAGACGATGCCGTACACCGGCGTGGTGACCGACTCGTCGTAGAACGCCGTACGGCCGGCATCCGGGCCCTCGCCGTCATAGGCATAGCCCTCCACGCGCAGTTGCTGGCGACGCACACCGGCGGTGAGCAGCAGGGTGTCGTCGAACAGGCCCACGGTGTCGGACAGCGCGATGCTGCGGTTGCGGGTCTTGCCGGTCACGCCCGGGTCGTCCAGCTTGCCGCCGACGAAGGACGGCGTGGTCGGCTTGGGCAGTGGGTCGGTGCGGTAGAGGTTGGTGGCCTGCGAGTTGTAGAAGACGAAGGCGTTTTCCTGCTGAGTCCAGATGATCGCCGCGCCGAGATTGAGCTGGTGGCTGACCGGGCCGGTCTGGAAACGGCCGTTGATGCCGCCCATGAAGCTGGTGTTGTCCTCGTTGTGGGGGATCTTCGAACCGCCGATGGTGGCCGCGCCAGTGCCGGCATCGGTGAGGATCGGCGTGCCGTAGAAACCGTTCTCGTGGGTGTGCTTGACGCCGCCGGCCAGGTAGCCGCTCCAGTTGTCGTCGAAGGCGTAGTCGCCGCGCAGCATGCCGAAGGTGTCCTCGGTCTCGGTCCAGGCCCACTTCTGCCCGTAGTTGTGGTCGGCGTCGGGTGCCCGTGGGATGTCATCCAGGCCCGCGTTCAGGCGCACCGAGTTGCGCATGTGGTTGACCCGCTGCTTCTGGTAGCCGATGTCGGCGGACAGGCGCAGGGCCTCGCCACGGTAGTCCAGGCCCGCGACGAACAGCTTGCTGCGCTGGTTCTGGTCGTCGACGGCGGTCTCGCCCTCGCGCTGGGACAGGTTCAGGCGCACGCCGAAGCGGTTGTCGGCGCCGAAGCGCTGGCCGAGGTCCAAGTGCTCGCCCAGACGTCCATCGGTGCTGATGTCCTGGGTGTAGCGCCGGGTCGGGGTGTCGCCGGCACGCTTGGGCTGCAGGTTGACGTTGCCGCCCAGGCCGGAGCCCGTGGGGCTGGCACCGTTGAGGAAAGCGTTGGGGCCCTTGAACACCTCGACCCGCTCCAGCGCGTCGGGGGCGATCATCTGCCGTGGCAGCACACCGTACAGGCCGTTGAAGGCCACGTCGTCGCCATTGAGCGGCAAGCCGCGGATGACGAAGATCTGCGACTGGTTGCCAAAGCCGAACGACTGGCGCACCGAGGGGTCGTTGAGCAGCACGTCGCCGATGTCCTCGGCCTGTTGCTCCTCGATCAGTTGCGAGGTGTAGCTGGTCATGGTGAACGGCACGTCCATCATGTCCTGGTTGCCCAGCACGCCCATCTGCCCGCCCCGGGCCACCTGGCCACCGGCGAAGGGCTCAGACAGCGCGCCGGGTGGGGCCTTGACAGCGTCGGCGCTGACGGCGGTGGGGTCCAATTCGATGGGGCCATCGGCCCCCTGGGCGGTGATGGCAACGGAACAGCAGAGGGCCAGCAAGGTCGGACGAGAAGGACAGGTTCGGGCCATGAAAGGCTCCTGGTGCAAATGGGTGGAGGCCTTCCTGGCAAATGAGCGGGCATCAGCGACTGAGTATTGTTTCTAGCCGAAATTACGAATTATTAGCAAATGACTGCACTTTCTCGGCGACCAGTGGTCTACTGCCCCTTTTGCCGCGCGCAATCGATTGCCGGCCGTTTTTTGCCGTACACAAGGCCGGGCCAAAAGCCCTGCGCTTGTGTACGATGAGCAGCGCACACCTAGGCGTTGCCAGTCATAGGGAGATCTTCATGCGCGTCCTCTCATCCGTTGCCCGGTTTGCCGCCCTGTCGCTGGGGCTGGCCGTGTCCGCCAGTGCCCTGGCGTTCAGCGGCGAAGAAGGGCAACTGATCGACTCGATCAATGCCTACCGCAGCCAGGCCCAACCCTGCGGCGGCGAGGCCTCGCTGGAGTTGCCACCGCTCAACAGCGACACCCGCCTGGCCTTGTCGCCGGAGGGTACCCGCGACCTGCAGCAGGCCATGACGCGCGCCGCCTACCCGATGGTCAATGTCCAGGCCATCAGCCTGTCGGGCCCGCGCGATGCCCGGGCGGCGATGGGTGCCATCGAGGAGAGCTTCTGCCAAGTGGTGCTCGACCCGCAGTTCGTCGACATCGGCGTCAGCCAGGAAGGCCGCGACTGGCGCATCGTTCTGGCCCGCCCGTTGCTCAGCGCACGTCTGGGCGACTGGCAGCAAGAGGGCCAGAAGCTGCTGCAGGAAGTCAACGCCGCCCGCAAGGTACCGCGCCAGTGTGGCGGGCAACCGTTCGCCGCCGCTCCGGCCCTGGGCTGGAACAACACCCTGGCCGGGGTGGCCGCCAACCACACGCGGGCCATGGCCAACCAGAACTTCTTCGACCATATCGACCACGACGGCCGTACCCCGGGCGATCGCGCGGAGCTGGCCGGCTACCTGTACCGGCAGATCGGCGAGACCATCGCCGCCGGCCGCGACACGCCGCGCAAGGTGGTCGACGGCTGGCTGGCCAGCCCGGGGCACTGCGCGACCTTGATGAATCCGGACTTCAGCGAACTGGGCGCGGCCTATGCGGTAGACCCCAAGAGCGATGCCGGGATCTACTGGACCGGGTTGTTCGGCACCCCGCAGTAAAGTAGGCAAGTTCTCTGCGAGTTTCTTCGCGAGCCCGGGGCTGCTTTGCAGCTCCAACTGCATGGATTCATGCGCCGCCACCATGCCGGCGCAACGCCAGGGCCGAGCAGCCGAACCGCCGCCGCACGCACTTGCCCAGGTAGCTGGCATCCCCCAACCCCACCTCATCGGCAATCTGCGCCAGCCCATGGCTTGAGTTGAGCAGCCGCCAACGCGCCTGCTGCAGGCGCATCTCCAGCCACCAGGCCTTGGCACTCATGCCATGGCTGGCCTGGAACTGGCGATCGAGTTGGCGCCGGCTGACACCCAGTTGCGCCGCCACCTCCTCGATCGACAGCCGAGCCCCCAGGTGGTGGCGCATCAGCGCCGTGGCCCGCTGCACCTGGCGCCCCTGCCCCGCCCCGGCCTCCAGCGAGCGCAAGGCATGGCGACTGTCGCGGGTCTCGTCCACCAGCATGTCGGCCAGCCCCTTGAGCGCCCGCGCCCGGCCGCAGGCACGGGACAGCAATTCTACCGCCAGGTCGATGGCCGCGGTGCCGCCTGCGCAGGTGATACGCGCACCGTCGAAACAGTACAACTGCTCGGGCAACACCTGCAGATGCGGAAAAGAGGCCCGGAACTCCGCCTCGTGGCGCCAGTGCACCACCACCTTGTGGCCATCGAGCAAGCCGCAGGCCGCCAGCAGAAAGGCGCCGTTGTCCACTCCCACCAACCTCACCCCGGCCTTGGCGGCACGCTTGAGCAGGGCCTTGTAGCGCGGTGCCAGGGCTGCGGTGGCACCGGCACTGCGCCCGCCGAACAGCACCAGGTAGTCGAAGCCACGCAGGTCGAGCTGCGCGGGTGTCATGTCGACCTGCACCACCGCCCCGCTGCTCGAGGTCACTGGCTCGTCGGTCAGGCCCAGCAAGGTCCAGCTGCAGTAGCGCTGGCGGCTGTAGTCCTCGTCGTCGGCGCTGAAACGCAGCTTGTCGAGGAACGCACCGAACGGCAGCAAGGCGAACTCCGGCAGCGGCAGGATCAACAGACGGATGTCGGGGGTCATGGCAGGCATGTCCAGTTACTACTCAAGAATGTCCAGATACTACCCTTCGATCGGGCCGCCGTCCCCTAGACTGGCGCCACCCGAAACACGAAGGCATTTCCCATGGCACTGGATACCTGGCTCATCTACCTGCTGGCGAGCATCGGCCTGTCGCTGACCCCTGGCCCGAACAGCCTGCTGGCCCTGACCCACGGCGCGCTGTACGGCGCCCGGCGCACCCTGTTCACCATCGTCGGCGGGGTGTTCGGCTTCAGCGCCCTGATCGCCTTGGCCATGTTCGGCCTCAGCGCCCTGCTGCACACCTCGGCCTCGCTGCTGCAGGTACTCAAGTGGGTCGGCGGCGCCTACCTGGTATGGCTGGGCATCCAGCTGTGGCGCAGCCCGGCGATGCGCCTGGAACTGGCCGACGGCGGGGCACGCCTGGGTAATGCAGGGCTGTTCCGCCAGGGCTTCCTGTCGGCCATGGCCAATCCAAAGGTATTGCTGTTCTACGGCGCCTTCCTGCCGCAGTTCATCGACCCCCAGCGCGGGCTGGCGCTGCAGTTCGTGGTCATGGCGGCGACCTTCGCCAGCGTGGAGTTTCTTGTCGAGTACCTGTTGGCACGCCTGGCGTTTCGCGTGCGGCCCTGGCTGGCCAAAGGTGGCAGGGGCTTCAACCGCAGTTGTGGGAGCTTGTTCGCATTGATCGGCGTGGCCTTGCCGCTGGGGCGTTGAGGGTGGGGCCGGTTCGTTAAGCGGCGTTTTGTAGATCTGGAGGCGCGCAGCGGCCTCGATCGATCTCCTGACGGGCCGACACCAAGATCTACCCACGAAGCTCTCCTACAATCAGGACAGGAAGACGAGGACCGCGCCATGCCCGACAACCTGTTCACCGCCCTGCCCCCTCCCGATCCGCAGGCCGCCGAACAGATCGACGACCTGCTGCGCCGCCCGGGCCTGCGCATCGAGCGTATCGTCTCCAGCGGCCAGGCCAGCCCGCCAGGTTTCTGGTACGACCAACCCGAAGGCGAATGGGTGCTGCTGCTCAGCGGCAGCGCGGGGCTGCGCCTGGAGCATGAGACCGAGGTACGCCTGCTGCGCCCTGGCGACCATCTGGACATCCCGGCCCACTGCCGACACCGGGTGGAGTGGACCGAAGCCGGTACTACCACCGTGTGGCTGGCTGTGTTCTACGAGCAAACGCTGGCTACGGATCAGGCCAAATAGTTCACAGCGCCAAGACACTCACGAACCCAACGTCTTCTATACTTTTCGCAGCCCGATACAAGCTTTTAGCATCATCGCAGCCCTTTTCCATCTGCGACAATCAGCCTCACGAAATTATGTACCAACTTGTTAATTAGCTTGCTAAGGGCATAAACTGAGCGCAGTCCACCTGCGAGAACTCCTGCAATGAAGCACACACCGCGCGCCTCTGGCGCCTCGACATTCATCCTGGTCAGCCTGGGCGTTATCATCGCCCTGCTCGGCCTCCTCCTGGCTGTCGGCGGCATCAAGCTGGCCGGCCTGGGCGGCTCCTGGTACTTCCTGATCGGCGGCCTGGCCATGGCCCTCGCCGGTATCCTCATCGCTCGCCGCAAGCCGGCCGGGGCCTGGCTGTTCGCCGCCTTCCTGGTCGGCACGGCGATCTGGGCCGTGATCGACGCCGGCCTTGAGTTCTGGCCGTTGTTCTCGCGGCTGTTCATGTTCGGCGCGATCGGCCTGGTGGTGGCGCTGGTCTACCCGATGCTGGTGCGCGCCAACGGCGCCAGCGCCGGCCGGGGTGCCTACGGCGTGGCCGGGGTGCTGGCGGTGGCGCTGGTGGTTGCCGCGGGCAACATGTTCGTCGCTCACCCGAGCGTCGCGCCGACCGGCAACGGCCCGGGCCTGACCCCGGTCGAGCCTGGCAAGGCGCAGAAGGACTGGGCCCACTACGGCAATACCGAAGGTGGCAGCCGCTTCGCCGCCCTGGACCAGATCAACCGCGGCAATGTCGACAAGCTGCAGGTCGCCTGGACCTACAACACCGGTGACGTGGCCATCAGCGACGGCAATGGCGCCGAGGACCAGCTGACCCCACTGCAGGTCGGCGACAAGGTGTTCATCTGCACCCCGCACAACAACCTGATCGCGCTCGATGCCGACACTGGCAAAGAGCTGTGGAAGAACGAGATCAATGCCCAGTCCAAGGTCTGGCAGCGCTGCCGTGGCATGGCCTACTTCGATGCCACCGCGCCGATCGCCCAGCCGACCCAGCCGAACAGCTCGCCGATCACCGTGGCCAGCGTACCGGCCGGCGCCAACTGCCAGCGCCGCCTGCTGACCAACACCATCGACGGCCGCCTGATCGCCGTCGATGCCGATACCGGCGCGTTCTGCCAGGGCTTTGGCAACAACGGCCAGGTCGACCTGAAAGCCGGCCTGGGTGACGTGCCGGATTCCTACTACCAGCTGTCTTCCGCACCGCTGATGGCCGGTACCACCGTGGTGGTCGGCGGCCGTGTCGCCGACAACGTCCAGACCGACATGCCAGGCGGCGTGATCCGTGGTTTCGACGTGATCACCGGGGCCATGCGCTGGGCTTTCGACCCGGGCAACCCGGACGATCGCAACGCCCCGGCCGAAGGCAGCACCTACGTGCGCAGCACCCCCAACAGTTGGGCACCGATGTCCTACGACCCGGCGATGAACACCGTGTTCCTGCCGATGGGCTCCTCGTCCACCGACATCTACGGCGTGGAGCGCAGCAAACTGGACCACACCTACGGCGCCTCGGTGCTGGCCCTGGACGCCACTACGGGTAACGAAAAGTGGGTGTACCAGACCGTGCACAACGACCTGTGGGACTTCGACCTGCCGATGCAGCCGAGCCTGATCGATTTCACCAAGGACGACGGCAAGACCGTGCCCGCCCTGGTGATCGGCACCAAGGCCGGGCAGATCTACGTGCTCGATCGCGCCACTGGCCAGCCGCTGACCCAAGTCGACGAAGTGCCGGTCAAGCCGGGCAACATCCCTAACGAGCCTTACGCGCCAACCCAGCCACGCTCGGTGGGCATGCCGCAGATCGGCGCGCAGACCCTGACCGAGTCGGACATGTGGGGCGCCACCCCGTTCGACCAACTGCTGTGCCGCATCGACTTCAAGAAGATGCGCTACGATGGGCTGTACACCGCGCCAGGCACCGACCTGTCGCTGAGCTTCCCCGGCTCGCTGGGCGGCATGAACTGGGGCAGTATCTCCACCGACCCGGTGCACGGTTTCATCTTCGTCAACGACATGCGCCTGGGCCTGTGGATCCAGATGATCCCCTCGCAGAACCAGGGCCAGGCCGCCTCCGGTGGCGAGGCACTGAACACCGGCATGGGCGCCGTGCCGCTCAAAGGCACCCCGTATGCGGTGAACAAGAACCGCTTCCTCTCGGTGGCCGGCATCCCGTGCCAGGCACCACCCTTCGGCACCCTCACCGCCATCGACATGAAGACCCGGCAGATCGCCTGGCAGGTGCCGGTCGGCACCGTCGAGGACACCGGCCCACTGGGTATCCGCATGCACCTGCCGATCAAGATCGGCCTGCCGACCCTCGGCGGTACCCTGTCGACCCAGGGCGGCCTGGTGTTCATCGCCGGCACCCAGGACTTCTACCTGCGCGCCTTCGACAGCGGTAACGGCAAGGAGATCTGGAAGGCTCGCCTGCCAGTCGGTAGCCAGGGCGGCCCGATGACCTATGTGTCGCCGAAGACCGGCAAGCAGTACGTCGTGGTCACCGCTGGCGGCGCGCGCCAGTCGACCGACCGTGGCGACTATGTCATGGCCTACGCACTGCCATAGACCGCGTTACCCCCATCGCCGGCAAACCTGCTCTCCACAGCTCGTGGGGGGGCGGTTTGCCGGCGATGGCGCCTTCACAGATCACCCGAGATTTCGCAATGTCCCGCGCTTTTCGCTATACCCCCACCGCCCTTCTGCTGGCCCTGGCCAGCACCCCCGCCCTGGCCGACGGCAACCTCATGACCCGTAGCACGATGACCGGCGACTGGGGCGGCCTGCGTCACCAACTCGTGGAGGACGGTATCACCTTCACCGGCGACTACAGCGGCGAAACCGCCTACAACGCCCACGGCGGCCTGCACCGCTCGGCGCGCTATTCGCAGAACCTCAAGCTCGGCGTGCAGTTCGACCTCTCCAGGCTGTACGGCCTGGACAACGGCGGCAAGGTCCAGCTGACCATCAACGACCGCCGCGGCAACAGCGCCTCCGAGGACCTGGTGGGCAACCGCCTGCCGATCCAGGAAAACTACGGCGGCCTCTATACCCGCCTGACCGAGCTGAGCTACGAGCGCACCCTCTTCACCCCGGCACTCAACGTCAAGCTTGGCTACATGGCCGTGGGCAACGACCTGGGCGGCCTGGACAGCGGCATCCTGTGCAATTTCATGAACGCCGGCTTCTGCGGCCATCCGCTGAACATGTCCGGCGGCAGCGGTTGGACCAACTACCCCAACGCCCACCTGGGCGTGCGGGTCAAATACGATTTCTCGCCGTCCTGGCAGTTGCGCGTAGCGGCGTTCAACGTCGATCCAGAAAGCAACGGCAACTCCAGCCGCGCCTGGCACCTGGGGCCCAAGCACAGCACAGGCACCGTGGTCCCGGTGGAGCTGGTGTACCGGCTGCAGGGCGAACTGCCGGGCGAGTACAAGCTCGGCTACTACTACGACAGCTCGAACGTGCAGCGCATCGGCAGCGACAAGGAGGTCGCCGGCCGTGGCGGGCACTACCTGCTGGTCGACCAGGCCGTGTGGAACGATCCAGGTTTACCGGGCCGTCGCCTGCATGCCTTCGGCCAGTACTCGGCCTCGAGCAAGGCCGCCTCGCCATTCACCCGCTGGTATGGCGCCGGCGTGGTGCTGTACCAGCCGTTCGCAGGGCGCCCGCGCGATACCCTGGCGCTGGGTTATGGCCGCGCCGTGCCCAACCCGCGTAGCCGCGACGTACTGCAGGACGCCGCACTAGAGGCCGGCCAGGACTTCCCCGACCTGGACAGCGCCGAACAGTTGATCGAGCTGAGCTATGGCTACCAGGCCACGCCCTGGCTGAACCTGCGCCCGGATGTGCAGTACATCATCGAGCCGGGGGCATTCTCCGGGCAGAGCATCGACAACGCACTGGTGGTGGGGTTGCAGGTCAAGGCGACCTTCTGAACCCTTGTAGGGGCCTTTGGGAGGTGGGGCTGCCTTGCAGCCCCAATAATGACAAAGCGCCGCCTAACTACCTGGCATCGGGGCTGGCCCGCAATGGCCCCCTGCCTACCCAGTTTTTTCCTGTGCAACGAACACATTTTTAATAATTTTCCGATCCCGCCCCCTGCTCCAGTATCTGCCGCGACTACAACAACAACGAGCGGGGAAACATCATGAGTGCAAGTGCGTCCGTGCCTGCCACCGCGCAGGCGAATCAAGCCGGCTTCCGCCGGGTCCTGGGGCTGGGGTCGCTGCTCGCGGTGGCGGTCGGCCTGGTGGTGTCCCAGGGGGTGATGGTGATGATGCTGCAAGGCGTCGGCGCCGCCGGCCTGGGCTTCATCGTGCCGCTGGGGCTGGCCTACCTGCTGGCGCTGAGCTACGCCTGCTCGTTCTCCGAACTGGCCCTGCTGGTGCCCCGCGCCGGCAGCCTGTCGAGCTACACCGAAGTGGCCCTGGGGCATTTTCCGGCGATCCTGGCGACCTTTTCCGGCTATGTGGTGGTGGCCATGTTCGCCCTCTCGGCCGAGCTGCTGTTGCTCGACCTGATCGTCGGCAAGGTCTACCCCGGCGTGTTCCCGCCGTTCAGCGTGGCCTTCGCGGTGCTCGGCCTGTTCACCGTGCTCAACCTGATGGGCATCGACGTCTTCGCCAAGCTGCAGAACGCCATGGCCGTGGTGATGGTCGTGGTCCTGCTGATCCTGGGCATCGCGGCGATCGCCGAAGGCCATGCCAGCGGCACCACCACCACGTTGCTGCAGGGCGACTGGAACCCCATGGGCGCAGGGGTACTGGCCCTGACGGCCCTGGCGGTATGGGGCTTCGTCGGCGCCGAGTTCGTCTGCTCGCTGGTGGAGGAGACGCGCAAGCCCGAGCGCAACATCCCACGCTCGATGATCATCGGCCTCACGGTGATCTTCGCCACCATCGCCCTGTACGGCCTGGGCGCGCTGTTCCTGGTACCGCAGCACGCTCTGGGCAGCGATGCCCTGCCCCATTACCTGTTCGCCACCACGGTGTTCGGCAAGACCGGCGAGGTGTTCCTGGTGATCGCCGCGGTCACCGCCACCTGCAGCACCCTCAACACCTCGCTGGCGGCCATCCCGCGGATGCTCTACGGCATGGCGTGCAACGGCCAGGCCTTTCCTCAGTTCAAGCAGCTCAGCCCGCGAGCGCGCACACCTTGGGTGGCCGTGCTGTTCGTCGCGGCGATCACCGGCCTGCCGATCCTGCTGATGGGCCAGGATGCCGCCGCGATCAACCTGCTGCTGCTTTCCGCTGCCCTGGCCTGGCTGCTGGCCTACATCATCGTTCACCTCGACGTCATCGCCCTGCGCCATCGCTACCCGCACCTGGAGCGCCCGTTCCGCACGCCGTTCTACCCGCTGCCGCAGCTGTTCGGCATCGGCGGCATGCTGTACGCGATCTGGAATGCCTCGCCCAGCCCGGACATGAGCGCCCAGATCTTCGGCGCCGCGGGCCTGGTGCTGGCGGTGGTGTCGTTGATCGCCGTGGTCTGGATCAAGGGGGTGATGAAGAAGCCGCTGTTCAGGCCTGAGCCTTTGTAGCCGTCTTGGGGCCGCTATGCGGCCCCAATTCCTACCTGTTCTCAGATCGCATGCGCCGCAAGCAGCTCCATGAGCACCTCGGCCAGCGACTTGACCATCGCGTCGGCCGTCGGCCGGTGCACCACGACGATCTCGTAGCTGTCCACCTCCGGCAGCCCTTGCTGGGCCCCCAGCACCCGGTGCTCACCGGTGGCGGCACGTGGCGGCAGCAGGCTGATGCCCATGCCATCGGCCACCGCCGCCTGGATGCCGCTGAGGCTCGAACTGGTGAAACTGATACGCCAGCGCCGCCCCATGCCTTCGATGGCGGTGATCATGTCGTCGCGGTACAGCCCACGGGGGGGGAAGGTCACCAGGGGGATGGGGTCGAGCTCGAACGACGGCATCCGCGCACTGTCGATCCATTGCAGGCGCTCCGGCCAGCAGGCTACGCCCTCCCGGCTGTTGCGCCGCTGCTTGAGCAGCACCAGGTCGAGCTCGCCGTTGTCGTAGGCCTGGCTGAGGTCGCGGCACAGGCCGCTGGTGACTTCCAGCTTGACCTGCGGATGGCGCCGGCTGAACGCCGACAGGGCATTGGTGGTACGGCCGCCGACGAAATCCTCGGGTACGCCCAGGCGTACGGTCACACCGACCATGGCCCCGGCCAGCGCCTCGAGCATCTGGTCGTTCAGCGCCAGCATGTGCCGGGCGTAACCGAGCAGGGTCTGGCCGGCGTCGGTGGGCAGCACGTCGCGGTTGCCGCGTACCAGCAGGCGGTGACCAACCATGTCCTCCAGGCGGCGGACTTTCTGGCTGATGGTCGACTGGGTCGAGTGCAAGCGCGCCGCTGCGGTGGTGAAGCTGCCGCAGTCGGCCACCACGACGATGGCGCGCAGCAGGTCGAGGTCGAACAGGGCCCTATTCGATTTAACGCTGATAGACATGTTCACATTCAACTTCTGAATGACAAGCCTGACTTCTAGCACGGCCATCCCTGCCGGGCAACCGGCCTGGCCGGTATTCGAAAGCGCACTGCCTGTCATCCGGATAATTCACTTCTAGCCGCTGCACGGGTTGCCTAGGATGAAGCCTCGTCACCTTGGAGCCCGTCGCATGCGCCTGCCTGTTCTTCTGCTTGCCCTGTTCACCAGCCTAGTCGCCCACGCCGGGGCCGCTGCCCTGGATACCCGGCTGCACGGGGCCGCCCAGCGTGGCGACACAGCTGCCATCACCCAATTGCTCGACCAGGGCGCGCCCCTGGAGGCACGCGATGCCCAGGGCCGCACCGCGTTGCTGGTGGCGACCCAGGCCAACCAGGTGCAGGCGGCCAAGGCGCTGATCGAGGCCGGTGCCGACGTCAATGCCAAGGACAACATCCACGACAGCCCCTACCTGTATGCTGGCGCCCGTGGCCTGGACCAGATCTTGCGCCTGACCCTGGACCATGGCGCCGACCTCGAGAGCACCAACCGCTACGGCGGTACCGCGCTGATTCCCGCCGCCGAGCGCGGCCATGTGCAGACCGTGCAGATGCTGATCGACGCCGGTGTCGACGTGGACCACCTCAACCGCCTGCACTGGACGGCCCTGCTGGAGGCGGTGATCCTCGGCGATGGCGGCCCGCGCCATGTGGAGATCGTCCGCCGGCTGCTGGCCGCCGGGGCCGATCCGGCCATCGCCGACAAGGATGGTGTCACTGCGCTGGAGCATGCACGGCAGCGGGGTTACCAGCAGATGGTGCAAGTGCTGGAGAGATAGGGCCGCTTCGCGCCCATCGCCGGCAAGCCCCGCCCTACTCCACCACCTCGAACGGCAAGCCCACGTAGTTCTCGGCAATGTTCGCCAAGCCAGCCGGCGACCCCAGGAAATACTCGCGGTCGGCCTCTTGCATCTTCCGGTCCCAGTCATCCTTGTGCTCGCCGAAATCATGCAGCAACTGGGTCATGAACCAGCTGAAGCGCTCGCCCTTCCACACCCGCCGCAAGGCCAGCGGCGAGTACTGCGCCAGCAGGTCGGTACGCCCCTGGCGATAGACCTTGACCAGGATCCGGTACAGGTAGTTCACGTCCGAGGCCGCGAGGTTCAGGCCCTTGGCGCCGGTGGGCGGGACGATGTGGGCGGCGTCGCCGACCAGGAACAGCCGGCCATGCTGCATCGGTTCGACCACCAGGCTGCGCAACGGGGCGATGCTCTTTTCCAGCGCAGGGCCGGTGACCAGTCGCGCCGCCACGTCCTCGGGCAGGCGTGTCTTGAGCTCGTCCCAGAAACGCTGGTCGCTCCAGTCCTCGACCCGCTCGCCGAGCGGTACCTGCAGGTAGTAGCGGCTGCGGGTCTGGGAGCGCTGGCTGCACAGTACGAAACCGCGTTCGTGGTGGGCGTAGATCAGTTCGTGGTTGACCGGTGGCGTATCGGCCAGCAGGCCCAACCAGCCGAACGGATAGACCCGTTCGTAATGCTTGAGCACACCGTCGGGGATGCTCTGGCGCGACACGCCGTGAAAGCCGTCGCAACCGGCGATGTAGTCGCAGTCGACGCGATGCACCTGGCCATCCTTCTCGAACGTCAGGTACGGATGCACGCCTTCCAGTCCATGGGGTCGCACGTTGCTGGCCGAGTAGATGATCGGCGCCCCGCTCTCCTGGCGAGCCTGCATCAAATCGCGGGTGACCTCGGTCTGGCCATAGACCATGACCGTCTTGCCGCCGGTCAGTGCCTTGAGATCCAAGCGCTGGCGACGGCCGCCGACCAGCAGCTCGACCCCTTCGTGGACCAGCCCTTCACGCGCCATGCGCGCGGCCACCCCCGCCTCGTGCAACAGCTCGACCGTGCCCTGCTCCAGTACCCCGGCACGGATGCGCCCGAGCACGTAGTCGGGCGTCTGGCGCTCGAGGATCAGCGTGTCGATACCGGCCTTGTGCAACAGCTGGCCGAGCAGCAGGCCAGACGGGCCGGCGCCGATGATTGCAACCTGAGTCTTCATTGTTGTTGTCTCGTCGTGTCGATGCCGGCCTGCGACTGGCAGTGACCAGGCATCTGCTGTTAGGGTTTGCCCCTGCATTTTTACGATCAAGAATCGGCCATTAAGTGTGATATTCCATGGATTACCTGCACTTTTACATATTGTGTTCGATTAACGGACAGGTACGCGCATGATGTCGAGCCTCCCCGGTGTCCCGCTGTTCCAGCTCTATGGCGAGAACCACGCCTGGCCGGGGACCGACCTGCTGCACTGCGAGTCGATCCCGGCACGCAGCCGCCTGCACCACTGGGAGATCAAGCCCCATCGCCACGCCAAGCTGTTCCAGCTGCTGTACGTGCAGCGCGGCCAGGCCCAGGTGGAGATCGAGGGAAAGCGCAGCGAGATCTGCGAAGCGGCCATCCAGGTGGTGCCGCCGCTGACCGTGCATGGTTTTCGTTTCAGCGCCGATATCCAGGGGCATGTCCTGACCTTCGGCACGGCGCTGGTGGCGGACCTGGAGCAACGCCTGGGCGCACCGCTGGCCGTGCTGGCGTCGGCCACCTGCTACCCGCTGGGCAGCGACCGCCATCGGCTGCATGCCCTGATCGACACGCTGCAACAGGAATACCAGGGCAACGCCCCCTCCCGGGCAGCGATGCTGCAGGCGCTGGTGACCGCGCTGATGGTCTGGATCAGCCGTCGCCAGCAGTCCGGCCAACTGCCGCGCAACCGCGACGAACGTGATCGGCAACTGCTCGGTCGCTACTTGCGCCTGGTC
This sequence comes from Pseudomonas sp. I2, assembly GCF_040984075.1. NCBI lineage: Bacteria > Pseudomonadati > Pseudomonadota > Gammaproteobacteria > Pseudomonadales > Pseudomonadaceae > Pseudomonas > Pseudomonas sp. I2. The sequence continues at coordinate 57,058 of NZ_JBCGFQ010000007.1, read as the reverse complement.
GAGGCGCACTACCGCGAGCACCTCTCGGTGGACACTTTCGCCGCCCGCCTGGGGGTCTCCAGCCTGCGCCTCAACCAGCTATGCCGGGACCTGGCCGGGCAGAGCGCGTTGCAGGTCGTGCACCAGCGCCTGTTGCTCGAGGCCCGGCGCAACCTGGTGTATACGCGCATGAGCATCGGCCAGTTGTCGGACAGCCTGGGGTTCAGCGACCCGACCTACTTCGCGCGCTTCTTCAAGCGCCTGAGCGGGCAGACGCCCAAGGGTTATCGACAGTCGGCACGGCACGCGCCTGCTTGACGTATACGTCAACCTGCATTTAGGTTACTGCCATACCCTCTTTCGAGCCCGAGCATGAGCAGCCAGACCTACAGCATTTCCGACCTGTCCCGCGAACTGGACATCACCACCCGCGCGATCCGCTTCTACGAGGAACAGGGCCTGCTGAGCCCGGAGCGCCGCGGCCTGGAGCGCATCTACTCGGCACGTGACAAGGTCACCCTGAAACTCATCCTGCGCGGCAAGCGCATCGGCTTCTCCCTGGCCGAATGCCGCGAGCTGATCGAGCTGTACGACCCCAGCAGCGGCAACCTCAAGCAGCTCAACAGCATGCTGGCGAAGATCGCCGAACGCCGCGCCCAGCTGGAACAGCAGATGCTCGACATCCAGCAGATGCACCTGGAGCTGGACACCGCCCAGGAGCGCTGCGAACAGGCCCTGGCCGCCACCTTGAACACGCAGAACGCCAACCGTTGACCCGCCACAGGAAGCCCGCCATGTCATTGCCCAAGAACGTCCGCCTGGTCGAAGTCGGCCCACGCGACGGCCTGCAGAACGAAGCCCAGCCCATCAGCGTCGCCGACAAGGTGCGCCTGGTGGACGACCTCAGCGAGGCCGGGCTCTCCTATATCGAGGTGGGCAGCTTCGTCTCGCCCAAGTGGGTACCGCAGATGGCCGGCTCCGCCGAGGTGTTCGCCGGTATCCAGCAACGTCCCGGCGTCACCTACGCTGCCTTGGCCCCCAACCTGCGCGGTTTCGAGGATGCCCTGGTAGCGGGCGTGAAGGAAGTGGCGGTGTTCGCCGCTGCGTCCGAGGCATTCTCCCAGCGCAACATAAACTGCTCGATCAGCGACAGCCTCAAGCGCTTCGAACCGATCATGGAGGCCGCACGTAGCCATGGCATCCAGGTGCGCGGCTATGTGTCCTGCGTACTCGGCTGCCCTTATGAAGGCAAGGTCAGCGCCGAGCAGGTCGCCCCGGTGGCCCGGGCCCTGCATGACATGGGCTGCTACGAGGTGTCGCTGGGCGACACCATCGGCACCGGCACCGCCGGCGAGGCCCGGCGCCTGTTCGAGGTGGTCTCGACGCAGGTACCGCGCGAGCGGCTGGCCGGGCATTTCCACGACACCTATGGCCAGGCACTGGCCAATGTCTATGCCAGCCTGCTCGAAGGCATCCGGGTGTTCGACAGCTCCGTGGCGGGCCTGGGCGGCTGCCCCTATGCCAAGGGTGCCACCGGCAACGTGGCCACCGAGGATGTGGTGTACCTGATGCAGGGGCTGGGTATCGACACCGGCATCGACCTGCAACGGCTGATCGCCGCCGGCCAGCGCATCAGCGACGTGCTGGGCCGGGCCAACGGCTCGCGGGTGGCACGGGCACGCAGCGCGCAGTGAGTCATACGGGTGTCACATAGGTGTGGGTGAGTGTTACCGCCCACACACCTGGCAGCGAAAAATCGGGTAACAGGGAAACAATTCGACAGATTTTCAGGTGGTGCGATTTTCGCCAAACACAGCAAGCTATTGATTTTAAAGTAATTAAAAAAGTTGGCACGGCACCTGCTATATCTTCTGGCATAACAAGAACAAAAACGTGACACCCAATAAAAACAACAGATGACGGCTCTGACATAACAAGAACAACACGGCAGAGGCGTAGCAAGCAGATTTTTTTGGAGTAGACATGCATTCCAGGGGGCATGCCCCCGCGACCTGGCACAGAACAATAAAACTACCACGAGGTAGCGACGGTCAGGGTCGGATCAGCAATGATGAAAGCAGGTCAGCGCTCAAAAAAATACGTTTGCTCTTGGCCCCGGATGGGGGCCTCCCGCTACACCGAGGCACGGGCTGACAAAAACAACAACAAGCCGGTCTCCAATAATAAAAAAGAGCAGGCAACAACGCTTTGAGGGGAGCTTCGGCTCCCCTCAGTGCTTCCCGCCCTCCTCTTCCTCCTGCTTCTCCCCATTCTCCCCTTCCAGCTTGTCCACCAGCAGCGGCATGGTGCCCAGCACCAGCAGTGCCATGACCGTACTGATCAGCGCCGTGGCCTCGCGGCCCATGCCGGCGGCGGTACCGATGGCAGCGGTCATCCATAACCCAGCGGCGGTGGTCAGCCCCTTCACGTGGCTGGTGTCCTGCCCGTTGCCCTTGAGGATGGTGCCGGCACCGAGGAAACCGATACCGGCGACGATCCCCTGGATCACCCGGCTGAGCGCCTGTTCGTCGGCCCCGGCCATGCTCGGCGCCAGCACGAACAACGCAGCCCCCAGCGACACCAGCATATGGGTGCGCACGCCGGCGGACTTGCCCTTGTGCTCGCGCTCGAAGCCCAGTACCGCGCCCAGCAGCGCCGCCATCAGCAGGCGCACGAGGATCTGCGTGACCTCGCGCTCGTCGGCGATGTCGGCGAACTCGGCTTGAATGGCCTGCCATACCGTGGGCCAGATATCCATGGAAACCCTCTCGTATCGGGCAACGCACCAGGGCCGTTGCGGGCCCCTTCGTGGGCAGGCCCGCTCCCACAGGTTCCGAGTCGGCCAACATGATGCGGTTTGCAAAGGCCATGTGGGAGCGGGCTTGCCCGCGAAAGAGCCCGCACGGCTTTAAGACGTTGACCATACCGCTACCCGGGAGTGCGACCGGATCCGCCGAGCGGAACGATGCAGCAACCCCAATGCCTGCGCGGTCACAACCAATGACCGCCACCAGGAGGAACCCGCCATGCCCGTTGAAATCGACGAAAGCACCCGCCGCTGCACCCTGATCGGCGAAGACCTGCGCATCGAGGGCGATGGCCCGGATATCGAGATCGTCACCGACGAGCAACTGCGCATGTCCGTGGCGCTGCTCGCCGGCCAGCGCGTGCCGATCACCGAAGCCGAGGCCGATGCCCTCACCGTCGCAGGCGCGCTGGACAGCCGCCGGCACCTGAAGGCCAGCACGCCAGGCTCGGTGATCTAGCGACAATCTGATACGGTTTTCATCGCGCAAACTGAGTCTGTACTGAAAACAGGGCACACCTCATACTGCCTGGGCCGGGCGGCATTCCTACGCCCTTCACCCCGCCTGGCCCAGCCACAATGAAACGCTACGAACGATTCGCCGACGACATTGCCGAACTGATCCGCTCCGGGGTGCTCGGCCCGGGCCAGCGCGTGCCATCGGTACGCTATGCCAGCCAAACCCACGGGGTCAGCCCGTCCACGGTGTTCCAGGCCTACTACCTGCTCGAGCGCCGTGGGCTGATCCGCGCCCGGCCGCGCTCGGGCTATTTCGTCAATGCCCATGCGCCCCGCCAGTTCAGCGAGCCCCAGGCCCTGGCGCCGGCCGGCGGCTCCACCGACGTGGACGTCAGCGACCTGGTGTTCTCCATCCTCGACTCGATCAAGGACCCGCACACCGTGCCGTTCGGCTCGGCCTTCCCCAGCCCGGGGCTGTTCCCGCTGCAACGCCTGGCACGCTCCCTGGCCAGCGCCAGCCGGGCCATGGACCCGCACATGGTGGTCAGCGACCTGTCGCCGGGCAACCCGCAGCTGCGCCGGCAGATCGCCCTGCGCTACATGGTTGGCGGATTGATGTTGCCGATGGAGGAACTGCTGATCACCAACGGCGCCCTGGAGGCCCTGAACCTGTGTCTGCAGGCGGTCACCGAACCTGGCGATCTGGTGGCCATCGAGGCGCCGGCCTTCTACGCCTGCCTGCAGGTGCTGGAGCGGCTCAAGCTCAAGGCCGTGGAGATCCCGGTGCAACCACGCGAAGGCATGGACCTGGACGCCCTGGCGCAAGCCCTGGAGCAGCATCCGGTCAAGGCCGTGTGGTGCATGACCAACTTCCAGAACCCGGTGGGCGCCAGCATGCCGGAGGCGAAGAAACAGGCACTGGTCGAGCTGCTGCGCCGCCATCAGGTGCCGTTGATCGAGGACGATGTCTACGCCGAACTCTATTACTCGCAGCAGGCGCCCAAGCCGGCCAAGGCCTTCGACAGCGAAGGCCTGGTGATGCACTGCGGCTCCTTCGCCAAGAGCCTCGCACCGGGCTACCGCATCGGCTGGGTGGCCGCCGGACGCTTCGCCCGCAAGATCGAGCGGCTCAAGCTGATGACCTCGCTGTGTGCATCGATGCCAGCCCAGGCGGCGATCGCCGACTACCTGCAGCATGGCGGCTATGACCGTCACCTGCGCAAGTTGCGGTATGCCCTGGAAGGGCAACAGACCAGCATGCTCGCCGCCATCGCCCGCCACCTGCCGGCCCAGACCCGGGTCAGCCAGCCCACAGGTGGCTACTTCCTGTGGCTGGAGCTGCCCCAACGGATGGATGCGCTCAAGCTGTTCCACATGGCCCTGGCCCAGGGTATCAGTATCGCCCCGGGGCCGATCTTCTCGCCCACCCGGCGCTTTGGCAACTGCATCCGCCTGAACTATGGCAGCCCCTGGAGCGATGGCGCGGAGCAGGCGATGGCAACCCTGGGGCGGATCGCACGATCGTTTTGACAGCAGGGATTACACGACCCTTCGGGCTGCGCTGGGGCACAGGGAACGTTCGGCTGACAGCGCCCCCAAAACGCCCTAGTGTCCTGTCTCGGAAATACGTTCTCTTTTGGCGAGTGGCTTGGGTGTTCGGCCAAGGCGCCGCGACGAGTCATAGCAGGGCTATGGCGAGCAGTGGCAACGCCGGCCGGGCGCCCAAGACGCCGCCAAAAGCGAACAGCGTATTTCCGAGACAGGGCACTAGCGCCCGCCCCCCAGCTCGATGAAGCTGCCGGTGGAATAGGACGCCTTGTCCGACAGCAGCCAGAGGATCGCCTCGGCCACTTCCTCGGGTTGCCCGCCACGCCCCATGGGCAGCCCTGGCTCGAGCTTGGCCACCCGCTCGGGATCGCCGCTCAGGGCATGGAAACCGGTATGGATGTAACCCGGCCGCACGCCGTTGACCCGCACGCCCTCGCCCGCCACTTCCTTGGCCAGGCCGATGGTGAAGGTGTCCAGTGCGCCCTTGGAGGCCGCGTAGTCGACATATTCGTTGGGCGCCCCGAGACGCGCGGCCACCGACGACACGTTGACGATGCCGCCGCCCTGGCCGCCATGGCGCCGGGCCATGCGCAGCAGGGCATGCTTGGCGCACAGCATCGGGCCGACCACGTTGGACTTCATCACCTTGAGCAGGCGGAACTCGGACATTTCCTCGACCCGGCTCTGCTGGCCGATGGTGCCGGCGTTGTTGACCAACGCGGTGACCGGGCCGAGCTCCTGGTCGACACGGTGGAACAGTTGCATCACCTCATCCTCGACGCTGGCGTCGGCGCGCACGACGATGGCCATGGCCCCCAGCGCGCGGACCTGGCCGAGCACCTGTTCGGCGGCCTGGTCGTCGGCGTGGTAGTTGATGCAGATACGGTAACCTTGCCTGGCCGCCAGCAACGCGGTGGCGGCGCCGATGCCACGGCTGGCACCGGTGATCACGATGACTTTCTCCATGAGCCTGCCAATTGCCTGGGAATGAACCTTCGACAATAGGGGAAAAGCGCCCGATTGTGAATGCCGGCGGGGCAGCGCCCCTAAAGGGCGCTCACCGGCTCAATGCCCCGCCGAAGCCGGCCCGGCCTTGGCCGTGAATGGCGGACGCGCCAGCCATACCAGCAGGATCAGGCCGGCGAATATCCAGGTCATCAGGGTGAAGTAGTCCACCGTCGACATCATGTACGCCTGCCCGTTGAGGATCTGCTCCAGCTGCGCGTAGCTCTGCGGGTTCGCCCCACCCAACTGCTCCAGCGCATGACGGGTGGTCGGGTCGTACTGGCTGATGTTCTCGCTCAGGTAGGCATGGTGCTGGTCGGCCCGGCGAATCCAGATCCAGGTGGTCAGCGAGGCGGCGAAGCTGCCGCCAAGGGTGCGCAGGAACGTGGCCAGGCCCGAGCCATCGGCGATCTGGTGGGGCGGCAGGTCCGATAACAGGATGCTCAAGGTCGGCATGAAGAACAGCGCCACACCGATCCCCATGAACAACTGCACCAGCGCCACGTGCTGGAAGTCCACCTCGCTGGTGAAGCCGGCCCGCATGTAGCAACTGGTGCCGATCGCCAGGAACGCCAGCCCCGCCAGCAGGCGCAGGTCGAATCGGTGGGCGTACTTGCCGACGAAGGGCGACATGAGCACCGGCAACAGGCCGATCGGCGCCACCGCCAGGCCCGCCCAGGTGGCGGTGTAGCCCATCTGCGTCTGCAGCCACTGCGGCAGGATCAGGTTGATGCCGAAGAACCCCGCATAGCCACCTACCAGCACCAACGTGCCGATGCGAAAGTTACGGTGCACGAACAGCCGCAGGTTGACCACTGGATGGCGGTCAGTCAGCTCCCAGATCACGAAGATCGCCAGGAACACCACCGATATCAGGCTGCCAACGACGATGAACGACGACTCGAACCAGTCCAGGTCATTGCCTTTGTCCAGCACCACCTGCAACGCACCGACGCCGATGACCAGGGTCAGCAGGCCGATGTAGTCCATCGGCTGACGGCTGGTGAGCACCGGCCGCGCGCGCATCTGCTGGCGCACCACGGCGGCGGCGAACAGGCCGATAGGCACGTTGATGAAGAAGATCCATGGCCAGCTGTAGCTGTCGGTGATCCAGCCGCCGAGGATCGGCCCTGCGATCGGCGCCACCACCGTGACCATGGCCAGCAGGGCCAGGGCCATCCCCCGCTTGGCCGGCGGGTATACCGCAATCAGCAAGGTCTGGGTCATCGGATACAGCGGGCCTGCCACCACCCCCTGGAGCACACGGAAGGCCACCAGCTCGGGCATCGACTGGGCGATGCCGCACAGGAACGAGGCGAGCACGAACAGCAGCGTGGCCCAGATGAACAGCTTCACCTCGCCGAAACGCCGGCTCAGCCAACCGGTCAGCGGCAAGGCGATGGCGTTGCTCACGGCGAACGAGGTGATCACCCAGGTGCCCTGCTCGTAGCTCACCCCCAGGTTGCCGGAGATGGTCGGCAAGGCCACGTTGGCGATGGTGGTGTCGAGCACCTGCATGAAAGTCGCCAGCGACAGGCCGATGGTGGTCAGCAGCAGGCTCGGCGGCGTGAACTGGGCGGGTGCGTTGTCGCTCATCGCTGGGCCGTCTTGCCGGACGCGCTGTTCTCGTGGATCAGCCGGGCGATCAGGTGGTCGGCCTCGACCAGTTGGCGGTCATACACCTGAGTGGTGTAGCTGGCCTGCTGCGGCGGTTGCTGTGCCAGGGCCGGGCCACTCTGGTCGTGCAGGTCGACCTCGACCACGGTGGACAGGCCGATGCGCAGCGGGTGCGCCTTGAGTTGCTGGGGGTCGAGGTGAATACGTACCGGCACCCGCTGGACGATCTTGATCCAGTTGCCGGTGGCGTTCTGCGCTGGCAACAGGGCGAAGGCGCTGCCGGTACCGGCGCCGAGGCTGTCGATGGTGCCGCTGTACTTCACGGCGCTGCCGTAGAGGTCGGCGGTGACCTCCACCGGCTGGCCGATGCGCATGTCGCGCAGCTGGGTTTCCTTGAAGTTGGCGTCGATCCACACCTGGTCCAGGGGGATCACCGCCATGGTCGCGGTACCCGGCTGCAGGCGCTGACCCAGTTGCACGGTGCGCTTGGCCACGTAGCCGGTCACCGGCGCCACCAGGGTGGTGCGAGCGTGGTCGAGGTAGGCCTGGCGCAGGTCGGCGGCGGCGGCCATGACCTCGGGATGCGAGGAGACCACGGTGTCGTCGACCAGCGCAGTGCTGGTGCTGAGCTGCTGACGGGCATTGTCCAGGGCGCTCTGGGCGGCGCTCAGGTCATCGCGGGAATGGGAAAGCTCCTCGGCGGCGATCGCCCCGCTGTCGGCCAGCACCTTGCGCCGCTGGTAGTTTTCCCGGGCCTTCTTCAGTTCGGCCTGGCGGGTCTGTACCTGGGCCTTGAGGGCATCGACGTTGCTGTACAGGCCACGCACCTGGCGTACGGTGCGCGCCAGCCTGGCCTCGGCCGATTGCAGGGCGACCTCGCTGTCGGCCGGGTCGAAGCGCAACAGTACCTGGCCGGCGTGGACCAGGTCGCCATCGTCGGCACCGATGCTGGTGACGGTGCCGGTCACCAGGGGAGTGATTTCCACCACGTTGCCGTTGACGTAGGCGTCGTCGGTGCTCTCGTGCCAACGCCCGACCAGGGCGTACCAGGCCCAGGTGGCGGCGCCGGCGAGAACCAGCACGAGCAACAGGCCCAGCAGCCAGGTCTTGCGCTTGCGCGAGGCTTCAGGCGTCGCGCTGGTGGAGGGGGTGTCGACGGGAGTGGCCATGACGGTACCTTGGATGAATCGTGACAGGGATCAACGATCGCCGAAGCGGCGGATCGTCAGGGGGTCGCCGGCGCTGATCAGCACCTTGGCCAACAGGCCTTCGAGGGTCTTGAGTTCTTCCGGTTGCAGCACGCCGAGCAGCTCGTTCATCGATGCCGCGCCGATCTGCGGCAGGCGATCGGCCAGGCGCTGGCCCTCGCGGGTCAAGGCCAGGCGCACCTGGCGACGGTCTTGCGGGCAGCGATTGCGCAGGACCAGCCCCTTCTGCTCGAGGCGGTCGAGCATGCGCGTCATCGAGCCGCTGTCCAGGCCCAGGTAGCGGCACAGCTCGGCCGGGGTGTCCACCTGGTACTGGGCGACGATGATCAACACCTTGAACTGCGCGGCGGTGATACCGTCGGCCTCCAGGTGCGAATCGAGGATGCGGTCCTTCAACAACGTGGCACGGCCCAGCAGCATGCCGAGGGTGCAGCTCTGGAAATTTTCCGGGGTGAAATGGGACATCGGGGTCGGCTCGAACAATTGTGTAAAAATATTACTGCCTAGGCAGTGAATGTCAAAACCTTTATTAGGTGGCTACTCAAACCACCCGGGCAGCCGCCAAGCCCAGCGCCTGCACCTGCCCACAGGCAATCGCCATCCCCACCAGCTCCGCCAGGCTTGCCGCCTGCATGCGCTTCATCACCCGCCCCCGGTACAGGTCCACGGTCTTGACGCTGACCCCGAGCTGCTCGGCGATCTCGCGGTTGCTCAGGCCCTGGGCCAACGGGATGAACACATCCCGCTCGCGCGGCGTCAGCCCATCGATGCGCGCCTGCACGGCGGCCAGCGCCTCGCTGCCCTGGTGCTCGCGGCGAGCGTGGCCCAAGGCCGCCTGGACACTGTCGAGCAGCAACTGGTCGTTGTAGGGTTTCTCGATGAAATCGCAGGCCCCGGCCTTGAAGGCACGGACCACGATGGGCACATCGGCGTGCCCGCTGACGAAGATCACCGGGATCCGCCGCCCACGCTCGCGCAACGCCTCCTGTACCGCCAGCCCGCCCAGGCCAGGCATGCGCACATCCAGGAGCACGCAGGCCGGCCCCCGGTCGTCGCAGGCGTCCAGGAACGCCTGGCCGCTGGTGAACGGCAGCGCACACAGCCCCACCGACTCCAGCAGCCAGACCGTCGAATCGAGCATGCCTTGGTCGTCATCGACCACATAGACCTTCGCTTGCACCTTCACCCTCCCTCATCCCTTGTTCGCCGGCAGGCGGCAGCACAACACCAAGCCGCCCGCCTCGCCCGGCCGCGCCTGCAGGCTGCCACCGAAACCCTCGACGATGCTGCGGCTCATGCTCAGGCCGAGCCCCAGGCCGTCCGCCTTGCTGGTGGTGAACGGCGTGAAGATCTCGTCCAGACGCTCGGCAGCCACGCCCGGCCCTTGGTCGGCGACCTCCACCTGCAGCCAGTCGCCCTGGCGCACGGCGCCCAGCAGGATACGCGAGGGCCTGCCATCGTGCCGCTCGCGGTTGGCGTCGATGGCATTGCGCAGCAGGTTGAGCAGTACCTGCTCCAGCAGCACGCGGTCGGCATGCACGCTCGGCAAGGTCCCGCTCATGCGCAGCTCGATGCTGACCTGCTCACGCGCCGCCTCCCAAGCGCACAGGCGCATCGCCTCGCCGGCCACCTCGACGATGTCGAGTGCCTGCAAGTGTCGCGGGCCCTTGCGCAGAAAGGCCCGCAAGCGGCGGATGACCTCGGCGGCATGGGTAGCCTGCTCGATGATGCGCTGCAGCCCCTGGCCGACCCGCTCGCGGGCCTGCGGGTCGCGTTCCAGCCCTTGCAGGTAGCGCTGGCTGGCGTTGGCGTAGTTGACCACCGCCGCCAGCGGTTGGTTGATCTCATGGGCGATGCCCGACGCCAGTTCGCCAAGGGTGGCCACCCGGGCACCATGGGCCAGGCTCTCCTGGGCCTCGATGCGCAGGCTGATGTCGCGGGACACGCTGACGATCTCCACCACCGCGCCGGTGTAGGTCTCGCGGATGGCCCGGCTGGCGATCTCGAACCAGCGATAGCCGCCAGCGGCATGGCGGACCCGGCAGGTCATGGTGTGGTAGCCATCCTGGTCCAGGGCGGCAGCGGCCTGCTGCAGGGCCTGGCGCCGCTCGCGGGGATGGAGCAAGGCACGGACCGGCATGCCGCGCAGTTGCTCCGGCCACAGGCCGAGCAGGCGGAATGCCGCGGGCGAGGCATCGAGGAAGCGGCCATCGGGGCTGTGCCGGGAGATCAGGTCGGTGGTGTTCTCGATGATCAAGCGGTACAGGCGCCGGGCTCGGCTGGCCTCGCGGGCGCCGTGGCGCTCCTCGCTGGCGTCGCGGCAGCGGGCCAGCACCTGCTGGCCGCGGTCGTCGGGGATGAAGGTCCACAGCAGGATGCGCTCGCCCTGCTCGGCCTCCACCTCAGCGATGGCCCGCCCCTGGCGCAGGCAGGCACGCACCAGCGCCGCGCTGTTGGCCGGCAACCAGCGCGCCAGCGGCGGCCCCGCTTCGATCAGCGCCTGCAGGGCCGCGTTGAGGGCCAGCGGACGGGCATCGGGCGCCAGCAGCAGGCTGGGTTGGGGATCCTTGGCGAGCAAGGGGGATAGGTGCTTGTCCACGGTTTCGGGCTCGTTCTTATAGTATTTTTACTATATTGCTATAGTCGATATTCCATCTACCATAGCGGTTCGCTTAAAAATGCGACAGGGGAAGCGGCACCCACGCGCGCTCCCCACCCTGATCAGAGCTAACAATCAGCCACCGGGGGCCATGCGCACAGGCTGCGCCTGCCTCCCCTACAGGACCACCGCATGTCGATCTTCTCCCAGGGCCTGATGCCCGCCCCTGTCAACCATGTCGCCCTCACGCCGCTGAGCTTCATCGAACGCACCGCCGCGGTGTACGGTCATTACCCGGCAGTGATCCACGGTGCCCTGCGCCGCGACTGGCGCCAGACCTACGAGCGCTGCTGCCGCCTGGCCAGCGCCCTGGCCGGACGTGGCATCGGCCGTGGCGACACGGTGGCGGTGATGCTGCCGAATATCCCGGCGATGCTCGAGGCGCACTTCGCCGTGCCGATGATCGGCGCGGTGCTCAACACCCTGAACGTGCGCCTGGATGCCGAAGCCATCGCCTTCATGCTGCAGCACGGTGAGGCCAAGGTGCTGATCACCGACCGCGAGTTCCACGCCGTGATCGAAGCCGCCCTGGCCCTACTCGAACACCCGCCCCTGGTGGTCGACGTGGACGACCCGGAGTACGGCGAAGGCCGCGCGGTCAGCGAGCTGGACTACGAGGCCCTGCTCGCCGAGGGCGACCCGGCGTTCGCCTGGGAATGGCCGGAGGACGAATGGCAGGCCATTTCGCTGAACTACACCTCCGGCACCACCGGTAACCCCAAGGGCGTGGTCTACCACCATCGCGGCGCCTACCTCAATGCCCTGGGCAACCAGATCACCTGGGCCATGGGCCATCACCCGGTGTACCTGTGGACCCTGCCGATGTTTCATTGCAACGGCTGGTGCTACCCCTGGACCATCACCGCCCTGGCTGGCACCCATGTGTTCCTGCGCCGGGTCGACCCGCAGAAGATCCTCACCCTCATCCGCGAGCACCGGGTCACTCACCTGTGCGGCGCGCCCATCGTGCTCAATGCCCTGGTGAACATGCCCGAGACCGACAAGGCGGCCATCGACCATCCAGTGCAGGCCATGGTCGCCGGCGCCGCACCACCGGCCAAGGTGATCGGCGCGGTGGAGGAAATGGGCATCCAGCTCACCCATACCTACGGCCTGACCGAGGTCTACGGCCCAGTGACCGTGTGCGCCTGGCACGCCGAATGGGACGACCAGCCCCTGGAGCAGCGAGCACGGATCAAGTCGCGCCAGGGTGTGCGCTACCCGACCCTCGATGGCCTGATGGTCGCCGATCCGCAGACCCTTCAGCCGGTGCCCCGCGATGGCAACACCCTGGGCGAGATCTTCATGCGTGGCAACACGGTGATGAAGGGCTACCTGAAGAACCCCGAGGCCACCGCCGAGGCCTTCCGCGGCGGCTGGTTCCACACCGGCGACCTGGCCGTGTGGCATGCCGACGGCTATGTCGAGATCAAGGACCGGCTCAAGGACATCATCATCTCCGGGGGCGAGAACATCTCCACCCTCGAGGTCGAAGATACCCTCTACCGGCATCCGGCTGTCCTCGAGGCAGCTGTGGTGGCCCGCCCGGACGAGAAATGGGGCGAGACGCCCTGCGCCTTCGTCGCCCTCAAGCCCGGCCACGGCGCCACCCGCGAGGCGGACATCATCGCTTGGTGCCGCGAGCATCTGGCCGGTTTCAAGGTGCCGAAGACGGTGGTCTTCGGTGAGCTGCCCAAGACCTCCACCGGCAAGATCCAGAAGTACCTCCTGCGCGACCAGGCCAGGGCCCTCTGACCCCAACGCCTGCCTCACCGACCATGTCGCCCCCCTACCAGGGTGGGCGACCCTGCGCCGCGGATTCCTCCCTTGCATTCGAGAGCTCCCAGATGACCCAGTACACGGCCCCCTTGCGCGACATGCGCTTCGTTCTCCATGACCTGTTCGATGCCCAAGCCCTGTGGGCCCGCCTGCCGGCGCTGGCCGAGCGGGTCGATGCCGACACCGCCGACGCCATCCTCGAAGAGGCGGCGAAGATCACCGGCCAATTGATCGCCCCGCTCAGCCGCAACGGCGACGAACAGGGCGTGCACTTCGAGGCCGGCCAGGTGACCACCCCCGACGGTTTCCGCGAGGCCTGGCGGACCTACCGCGAAGGCGGCTGGGTTGGCCTGGGCGGTAACCCCGAGTACGGCGGCATGGGCATGCCGAAGATGCTCGCCGTGCTGTTCGAGGAGATGCTCTACGCCGCCGATTGCAGCTTCAGCCTGTATTCGGCGCTGAGCGCCGGCACTTGCCTGGCCATCGATGCCCATGCCGACGAGGCCTTGAAGGCCACCTTCCTGGCGCCGCTGTACAGCGGCCAGTGGGCGGGCACCATGTGCCTGACCGAGCCCCAGGCCGGCACCGACCTGGGCCTGATCCGCACCCGTGCCGAACCCCAGGCCGATGGCAGTTACCGCATCAGTGGCAGCAAGATCTTCATCACCGGCGGCGAGCAGGACCTGACCGAGAACATCGTCCACCTGGTGCTGGCCAGGCTGCCGGACGCACCGGCCGGCCCCAAGGGCATCTCGCTGTTCCTGGTGCCCAAGTACCTGGTCGAGGCGGACGGTAGCCTGGGCGCGCGCAATGGGGCGCACTGCGGCTCGATCGAACACAAGATGGGTATCAAGGCCTCGGCCACCTGCGTGATGAACTTCGACGCGGCCACCGGCTACCTGGTCGGCGAAGCGAACCGCGGCCTGGCGGCGATGTTCACCATGATGAACTACGAGCGCCTGTCCATCGGCATCCAGGGCCTCGGCTGCGCCGAGGCCTCGTACCAGAGCGCCGCGCGCTACGCCTGCGAACGCCTGCAAAGCCGGGCCGCCGCAGGACCGCAGGTACGCGACGGGATCGCCGACCCGATCATCCACCACGGCGATGTACGGCGCATGCTGCTGACCATGCGCGCGCTCACCGAAGGCGGCCGTGCCTTCGCCGCCTATGTTGGCCAACAACTGGACTTGTCTCGCTACGCCGAGGACGCCGGCGAGCGTGAACGCGCCCAACGCCAGGTGGCCCTGCTGACCCCGGTGGCCAAGGCGTTCTTCACCGACAACGGCCTGGAAAGCTGCGTGCTCGGCCAGCAGGTATTCGGCGGCCACGGCTATATCCGTGAATGGGGGCAGGAGCAGCGGGTGCGCGACGTGCGTATCGCGCAGATCTACGAAGGCACCAACGGCATCCAGGCCCTCGACCTGCTGGGGCGCAAGGTCCTTGCCGACGGCGGCCAGGCCCTGTTCGCCTTCACCAGCGAGGTCCGGGCCTTCTGTGTCGACGCCCCACTGCACCGCGATGCCCTGCTGGAGGCCCTGGTGCGTCTGGAGCGCACCAGCCAATGGCTGCTGGAGCAGGCGCCTCGGGACGTCAACCTGGTCAGCGCCACGGCAGTGGAATACCTGCACCTGTTCGGCCTGACCGCCTACGCCTACCTGTGGGCACGTATGGCGGCCATAGCCCAGCGCAAGCTCGACGAGGATCCGGCGTTCCTTGGTGCCAAGCTGGCCTGTGCCGAGTTCTTCTTCCAGCGCCTGCTGCCGCGCAGCCTGGCGCTGGAAGCCAGCATCCAGGCCGGTAGCGCCAGCCTCTATGGCATGGCGTCAGGGCAGTTCTGAACTCGGGCTGTGCGGGATTGGGCCGGTTGAGTGTCAGAACCGGCCCTTTATTCAGACGAAAAAACGCACATTTGATAGTCATTCGCCATTATCTCGGTTCTCGCAGCCCCTTCGCAGGGGTAGAATGCGCAAAACCGGGAGCCGCAATGAACCACGACCGCTTCACCCCCACTCCAGACGATGCCATCACCGACGCCGCCGCCCATTGGTGCATGCGCCTGCATGCCGATGACTGCACGAACGCCGAGCAGGCGGCATTCGCCCAGTGGCTGGCGGCCGACCCGCGGCACCTCGAGGAATACCAGGCGATGCTGGACATCTGGCAGACCGCCGACCTGCTGCCACGCAGCGCGACCGTGACCAAGCTCAAGCCCCGCGCCCGGCAGCGCAACTGGCGCCCGTTCGCCTGCGCGGCGGCGATCGCCCTGCTCGCCTTGCCCCTGGCCGGCTGGGTGGGCTGGGAACAAGGCTGGGTGCCCAATCGCTACCAGCATTTCGAAAGCACCGACCAGGTGCGCCAGGTAACGCTGGGCGATGGCAGCGTGGTCGAGCTCAACCTCAATACCGAGCTGCGCTACCTGAACTACAAGGACCAGCGCCAGGTCACCCTGGTCAAGGGCGAGGCGTTCTTCAAGGTCGAACATGACAGCGCGCACCCGTTCATCGTCCGCGCTGGGCATGGCCAGACGCGGGTTACCGGTACCCAGTTCAACGTCTGGAAGTACCAGGACCAGGTCGAGGTGACCCTGGTGGAAGGCTCGGTGCTGGTCAGCAGCAATGGCAGCGACGGCGGCTACCGCCTCGGCCCCGGCATGCAGGCCAGCTACCATGCCGGCGACTTCGAGCCGACCCTTGCGCAGAGCGGCGACTACGGCAACGACCTGGCCTGGCGCAACGGCAAGCTCATCCTCGACAACCTCAGCCTGAGCCAGGCCCTGCCGGTGATCAACCGCTACCTGGACAAGCCGCTGCGACTGGCCGACGACAACACCGGCAAGCTGCGCGTCAGTGGCGTGTACAACACCCGCGAAGTGCACCGGCTGGTGGACAACCTGCCCCAGGTACTGCCCGTCTACCTGACCCGCAGCAAGGACGGCGGCACCGTCCTCAACCGTATCTCGCCGCTCCCGGACAAGGGCTGAGCCTTTTCGATACTGGGGCCGCTTCGCGCCCCCAGTGGGCTCGATACCTCAGAGCACCATCGCCGCCAACCACCCGAAGGCCAGCAACGGCAGGTTGTAGTGGATGAAGGTCGGCACCACGGTGTCCCAGATGTGGTGATGCTGCCCATCCACATTGAGCCCCGAGGTCGGCCCCAAGGTCGAGTCCGAAGCGGGCGAACCGGCATCGCCCAGCGCCCCGGCGGTGCCGACGATGCACACGGTGGCCAGCGGATCGAAGCCCAGTTGCACGCACAGCGGCACGAAGATCGCCGCCAGGATCGGCACCGTGGAGAACGACGAGCCGATCCCCATGGTCACCAGCAGCCCCACCAACAACATCAGCAAGGCGCCGATGCCCTTGCTGTGGTCGATCCACCGCGCCGACGCCTCCACCAGGCTCTTCACCTCGCCGGTGGCCTTCATCACCTCGGCGAAACCCGAGGCCGCGATCATGATGAAGCCGATCATGGCCATCATCTTCATGCCTTCGGTGAACAGGTCGTCGGTGTCCTTCCAGCGCACGATGCCCGACAGCGAGAAGATCAGGAAGCCCACCATGGCGCCAATGATCATCGAGTCCAGCCACAGCTGGATGATGAACGCCGCGGCGATGGCCGCGCCCGCCACCAGCAAGGTCAAGGGGTTGTAGCGCACGCTGACCTGCTCGACCTGCTCGATGCGCGCCAGGTCGTAGTCGCGCTTGCGACGGTAGCTGAAGAACACCGCCAGCAGCAGGCCCGCGAGCATGCCCGCGGCGGGGATGGCCATGGCCTGGGTGACGTTGACCCCGCTGACATCCACGCCCGCGCGGCTGACGTTGGCCAGCAGGATCTCGTTGAGGAAGATGTTGCCGAAGCCCACCGGCAGGAACATGTACGGGGTGATCAGGCCGAAGGTGATCACACAGGCGATCAGCCGGCGGTCGATGCGCAGGCGGGTCAGCACGTACAGCAGTGGCGGCACCAGCAGCGGGATGAAGGCGATGTGGATCGGCAGGATGTTCTGCGACGAGACCGCTACCACCAGCATCAGGCCGATCAGCAGCCACTTGAGCGAGCTGCCATTGGCATGCCCCTGGCGGTCGATCACCGCCAGGGCACGATCCGCCAGGGCATGGGCCAGGCCCGACTTGGCGATGGCCACGGCGAACGCACCCAGCAACGCATACGACAGCGCCACCGTGGCGCCACCGCCCAAACCACTGTTGAAGGCCTTGAGCGTGCCCTCGGTGCCTAGGCCGCCGACCAAGCCACCGACCAGTGCGCCGACGATCAGGGCGATGACCACATGCACGCGGGACAGGCTCAATATCAGCATGATGCCGACCGCGGCAATGACTGCATTCATGGTGTGGGTTACCTCGTTGCGACAGACAAAAAGCGGGCGCACCGGCGACAGGCTACGGGCAGGCAGCGGCCGGGCGTGGGGATGTTGTTATGAAGGGCGCACACTCTGAAGCAGTGGCCGGCGGATGTCAAAGCCCTCTGCGCCGCGACAGGGCAGCAAGCCGGGGTGATTCAATTGAACGTTTGAATAAAGAAAATGCCCATCCTGCCGAAACACTGTTCACCCCAAGACCTATTACAAGGGATTCGCCCAATGCCTTTGCGACAACTGTCCATCCAGTGGAAGATCACCCTGCTCGCAGGCCTGTGCCTGGCGGGCATCGTCACCTTGCTGGTCGGCCTTTCGCTGTACCGCATGGTGCACAGCTCCGACCTGGTCAAGGCAAGCAGCATGCAGATGCTCGGCGAGGCGGCCCAGGCGCGCATCGCGTCGCAAGGCGAGGTGCAGGCCCTGAACATCAGCCGCCAGTTCATGGATGCCTACCAGTACGGGGCTGGCTTCGCCCGCCAGGTGCTGTTCCTGCGCGAACAGGCCGAAAAGCGTTTCCTCGACGCCTACGACTTGCGCGAAGACCTCACCCGCCAGGTGCGCACTGCCCTGCAGGCCAACCCTGATCTACTCGGCCTGTCCCTGGTGTTCGAACAAGGCGCCCTGGACGGCAAGGACGACCTGTTCACTGGCCAGAGCGAACTGGGCAGCAACGAGACCGGGCGCTTCTCCCTCTACTGGTCGCAGCCGCGCGCCGGCCAACTGACCGCCATGGCCCTGCCCGAGCAAGACCTGGCCAACACCGAGGTCGGCCCCAGCGGCGAGCCGCTCAACAGCTGGTGGGCCTGCCCGCGCAGTACCCGCAAGGTCTGCGTGATCGAGCCATACTTCTACCAGATCGATGGCCAGCAGGTGCTGATGACCAGCATCGTGTTCCCACTGATGGTGGCCGACAAGGTGATCGCCACCCTCTCCGTCGACATCAACCTCAACAGCCTGCAGGCCTTGAGCCAGGCCGCCAGCCGCAGCCTCTACGAAGGCCGCACCACGGTCGGCATCCTCAGCCCCGCAGGCCTGCTGGCCGGCTACAGCGCAGATGCCAGCAAGCTGGCCCAGCGCCTCGAGCAAGCCGACCCGGCCCAGGGCGCCGAGCTGGTGCGCAGGCTCGCCGACGGCAAGCTGCAGGTGCTGGCCGACCAGCAGCGCCTGAAAGTGCTGGCCGCCTTCGCGCCGATTCCTGGTGCCCGGCCATGGGGCGTGCTGCTCGACGTACCACAAAGCGCCCTGGCCGGGCCGGCCGAGGTGCTCGAGCAGGAGCTCGATGCCCTCAACACCAGCGGCACCCTGCTCGAGCTCGGCCTGGGCCTGGCGGCGGCGCTCGCCGGCCTGCTGCTGATCTGGCTGATGGCCCGCGGGGTGACCCGGCCGATCCTCGACGTTGCCGCCATGCTCAAGGATATCGCCAGCGGCGAAGGCGACCTGACCCGCCGCCTGGCCTACGACAAGCGCGACGAGCTAGGCGAGCTGGCCGGCTGGTTCAACCGTTTCCTCGACAAGCTGCAGCCGACCATCGCCGAAGTGAAACGCTCGGTGCAGGCCGCCCGTGGCACTGCCGACCGGTCCTCGGCCATCGCCACCCAGACCAGCGCCGGCATGGAGCAACAGTACCGCCAGGTCGACCAGGTGGCCACCGCCTCCCATGAGATGAGCGCCACCGCCCAGGACGTCGCCCGCAGCGCCTCCCAGGCCGCGCAGGCGGCCCGTGACGCCGACCAGGCCACTCGCGAGGGGCTGGCGGTGATCGACAGCACCACCCGCAGCATCGACACCCTGGCCGCCGACATGAGCAGCGCCATGACCCAGGTCGAGGGCCTGGCGCACAACAGCGAGAAGATCGGTTCGGTGCTGGAGGTGATCCGCTCGATCGCCGAGCAGACCAACCTGCTGGCGCTCAACGCCGCCATCGAAGCCGCCCGCGCCGGCGAGGCCGGGCGTGGGTTCGCCGTGGTCGCCGACGAGGTACGCAACCTGGCGCGGCGTACCCAGGAGTCGGTGGAGGAAACCCGTCAGGTCATCGAGGCCTTGCAGGCCGGCACCCGCGAGGTGGTCGGCGCCATGGACAACAGCCACCGCCAGGCCCAGGGCGGTGTCGAGCAGGTCGGCCAGGCGGTCACCGCATTGCAGCGCATTGGCCAGGCGGTGACGGTGATCACCGACATGAACCTGCAGATCGCCTCGGCGGCCGAGGAACAGAGCGCAGTGGCCGAGGAGATCAACAGGAACGTCGCGACCATCCGCGACGTCACCGAGTCGCTCTCCGGGCAGGCCAACGAGTCGGCGCGGGTCAGCCAGTCGCTCAACAGCCTGGCCAACCAGCAGCAGGGGCTGATGGACCAGTTCCGCGTCTGAGGCGGGCCCGCCAGGCCCGTGGGCCTCGTCGTCTACACTTGCCCGGACCCAAGGAACGGCTACCGACGAGGCCTCGATGAAGAAGACTACAACGCTGTTGGCCGGCCTGCTGCTGGCGATAGGCTTGGCCAGCACCGACACCGCGGCGGCTTGGGCTGCGCCGTCAGGGGCCTGCGCGCCCCGGCATGCTGGATCGACTTCATCTCTGCCATTCGGGGGCGTTTCGCGCCCCCGAATCATTGAAGCGCCACAGCCTCAGGCAATGGCAGCATCGACCAATACCTGCGCCTCCTGCACCAAGCGCTGCAGATGCGCCTCGTCGACGAAGCTCTCGGCATAGATCTTGTAGATATCCTCGGTCCCGGACGGCCGCGCGGCGAACCATCCGTTGGCGGTCATCACCTTCAGCCCACCGATGGCCTGCCCATTCCCCGGTGCATGGCTGAGAATCCCCTCGATCGCCTCGCCAGCGAGCTCGGTGGAGGTGACCTGCTCCGGTGCCAGCTTGCCCAGCAGGGCCTTCTGCCGCGCATCGGCCTTGGCTTCGACACGGGTAGCGAACGGTCGGCCCAGCGCCTCGGTGAGGTCCGCATAGGCCTGGCTCGGGTTGCGCCCGGTGCGGGCCGTCATCTCCGCCGCCAGCAATGCCGGGATCAGGCCGTCCTTGTCGGTCGTCCACACCGAGCCATCGCGACGCAGGAACGACGCCCCGGCACTCTCCTCGCCACCGAAGCCCAGCGTCCCATCGAACAGCCCCTGGGCGAAGAACTTGAAGCCCACCGGCACCTCATGCAGCTTGCGCCCCAGGCGTGCCGTGACACGGTCGATCAGGCCGCTGCTGACCACGGTCTTGCCCACTGCGGCATCGGCGCGCCACTGCGGCCGGTGGCGGAACAGGTAGTCGATGGCCACCGCCAGGTAGTTGTTCGGCTGCAAGAGGCCGTCGGGGGTGACGATGCCATGACGGTCGTGGTCCGGGTCGCAGGCGAAGGCCACGTCGAAGCGCTCGCGCAGGCCGATCAGGCCCTGCATGGCGTGGGGCGAGGAAGGGTCCATGCGGATCTGCCCGTCCCAGTCGACGGTCATGAAGCGGAACGTCGGGTCGACCTCGGTGTTGACCACCTCCAGGTCCAGGCGATAGTGCTCGGCGATCGCCTGCCAGTAGCGCACCCCTGCCCCGCCCAGCGGGTCGACGCCCAGGCGCAGGCCGGCCTTGCGGATCACCTCGAAGTCGATGACGTTGGCCAGGTCGGCCACGTAGCTGTTCACATAGTCATGGCGCTGGGTGGTGCTGGCCTGCAATGCCTGGGCATGGTCCATGCGCTTGACGCCCTCGAGCCCGGCAGCCAGCAACTCGTTGGCCTTGGCCTCGATCCACTTGGTCACGTCGCTGTCGGCCGGGCCGCCATTGGGTGGGTTGTACTTGAAGCCACCGCTCTGTGGCGGGTTGTGCGACGGAGTGATGACGATGCCGTCGGCCAGGCCTCGCTGGCGGCCACGGTTATGGCAGAGGATGGCATGGGACACCGCCGGCGTCGGCGTGTACTCGTCGTCCTTGGACAGCATCACCTGCACGCCGTTGGCCGCCAGCACCTCCAGGGCACTGGCCGCGGCCGGGGCGGACAGTGCGTGGGTGTCGGCACCGACGAACAGCGGGCCGTCGATGCCATTCTCCTGGCGGTACAGGCAGATGGCCTGGGTAATGGCCAATACATGGTGTTCGTTGAAGCTCAATTCCAGTGACGTGCCACGGTGCCCGGAGGTGCCGAAGGCCACGCGCTGAGCCGCCACGGCAGCGTCGGGGCGGCCGGTGTAATAGGCGGTGAGCAGGCGGGGGATATCGACCAGCACGCAGGCCGGAGCCGGCTTGCCTGCCAAAGGACTGAGCGTCATGCAAGAACCTCGAGATCAACGGGATGTAGGTGTTGGAACGCGCAGTGTACTGGGAGTTGCAAGCCTGTGCGATGACGCTTGCGAAGATTAGGGCCGCTGAGTCAAACCGCCTGCCACCAGCCTGGGAACATCTGCTGCACCCGTGGCTCGGCGAAGCGCTCATCGATCAGCAGCAGCACGCCACGGTCCTGGTCGCCCCGGATGACCCGGCCAGCCGCCTGGATCACCTTGCGCACGCCAGGGTAGAGATAGGCATAGTCGAACCCCGCGCCGAACTGCCTGCCCAGGCGCAGCTTGAACTGTTCATTGACCGGATTGACCTGGGGCAGGCCCAGGGTGGCGACGAACGCCCCGACCAAGCGGGTGCCCGGCAGGTCGACACCTTCGCCGAAAGCGCCGCCCAGCACGGCGAAGCCGATGCCCTGCCCGTCGGCCACGAAGCGCGCGAGAAAGGCCTCGCGCGCGCCCTCGTCCATGCCCGGCGCCTGCTCCCAGCGCGGGATGTCGGGGTAGCGCTCGGCCAGCAGCCCAGCGACCTGCCCCAAATATTCGAAACTGCTGAAGAACGCCAGGTAGTTGCCGGGCATCCGCCGATACTGCCCGGCGATCAGCTCGACGATCGGCGCCAGCGACGCCTGGCGTTCGCGATAACGGGTCGACACCTGGCTGACGATACGCACCTCGAGCTGTTCGGCACGAAACGGCGCGGCAACCTCCAGCCAGGCGGTGTCGGGCGGCATGCCCAGCAGGTCGGCATAGAAATGCCGGGGGCCAAGGGTCGCGGAAAACAGCGCCACGCTACGCGCCGCACGCATGCGCGGGCCCAGCAACCGGGCCGGGACCACATTGCGCAGGCACAGGGTAGCCAGGCGGCGCTTGCGTGGCCCGTTGCGCAGGCTGATATCGAAGATGAAGTGCTCGTCGAACAGCTCGGCGACCCGGGTGAACTGCAAGGCCTGGAAAAAGAACTGCAACAGCGCGGGATCCACCTCGGTGAGTGCCTGCTCGAGGCGCTCCTGGATCAGCCCGATGCAGTGCTGCAGGCTACGTACGAAGGCCTCCGGCAACTGCTCGACGGCCTGGTACGGCGCCCGTTGCGCTTTGTACAGGGCGTTCCACTGCCGGTTCAGCCGGTCCAGGGCACTGCCCAGCCCAGCCGGCTTGCCCTGGCGCAAGGCCTGCAACTGGCCCTGGTCGAGGCTCGCGCTGTACATGCCACGGCCCCGCTCGACCAGGTTGTGCGCCTCGTCCACCAGCACCGCGACCCGCCACTGGTTGGCCTGGGCCAACGCGTGCAGCAAGGCGTGGGCATCGAAGTAGTAGTTGTAGTCGGCCACCAGCACATCGACCCAGCGGGCCATCTCCTGCCCCAGGTAGTAAGGGCAGACCTGGTGCGCCAAGGCCACCTCGCGCAAGCCTGCGCGATCCAGCAATGGCTGCTGCGAGGCGGCCTCGCGGGCAGCCGGCAGGCGGTCGTAGAAGCCCCTGGCCAACGGGCACGACTCGCCATGGCAGGCGCTGCCCGGGTGCTCGCAGGCCTTGTCGCGGGCGATCAGCTCGAGGGTGCGCAAGGCCGGTTGCGGCGTGGCTCGGGTGATCTGCTTCAAGGCATCGAGGGCCAGCGCCCGACCTGGGGTCTTGGCGGTGAGGAAATACAGCTTGTCCAGTTGTTGCGGCACCATGGCCTTGAGCAGCGGAAACAGGGTGCCGAGGGTCTTGCCGATGCCGGTGCTGGCCTGGGCCATCAGGCAGCGGCCGGTGCTCACGGCCTTGTACAGGGTCTCGGCCAATTGACGCTGGCCCTGGCGGAATTGCGGGTAAGGAAAGCCCAGGGCCTGCAGGCCCTGGTCGCGCTCAGCGATGCGTCGCGACTGCGCCTGGGCCCAGGCGAGAAACGCCTGGCACTGGGCCTCGAAGAAGCGCTGTAGCTCTGCTGCACGGTGTTGCTCGCTGATCAGGGTCTGGCGGTCGCTGTCCACGTCCAGGTACACCAGCGCTACCTCGATCGCCTCCAGTTGCCGGGCCTGGCACAGCAGCCAGGCATAGACCTTGGCCTGGGCCCAGTGCAATTGGCGATGGTTGGCCGGCTGGCGGCCCAGGTCGCCCCGGTGGGTCTTGATCTCCTCCAGGCGGTTGAGCTCCGGGTCGTAGCCGTCGGCCCGACCACGTACCCGCAGGCCCGAGTAGTGCCCTTCGAGGGCTATTTCCGCCTCGTAGCCCTCCCCCCGCCGGGCCGCCACCCGACGATGACCGGCAATCCCCTCCTGGGCCGTGGGCGATGGCGTGAAGCGCAAGTCAAGGTCGCCGACCTTGGCGCTGAACTCGCACAGGGCACGGACGGCCACGGTATAGGTCATGCCGCCGCCTCGCGCCAGCGCACATGGCATACCGCTACCGGCAGGCCGTGCTCACGGCAGAAATCCAGCCAGCGCAACTGGCTGTCCTGCAAGCGATCGCCGGGGCCCTTGACCTCGACCATGCGATAGCGCCCCTGCTGCGGCCAGAACTGGATGAGGTCGGGCATGCCGGCACGGTTGTTGCGGATGTCCTGCAACAGGCGCAGGAAGCACTGCTTCAGGTGCTGCGCCGGCACGCAGGCCAGGGCCTGCTCGAGCAATGGGTCGGTCAGCATCGACCAGGCCACGAAGGGTGACTGCACGCCCTGCTTGGCCGTGAAGCACTCACGGATGGCCTGGCGATGGCTGCCATCGTCGAGCCGGCCCAGGCAGGCGTCGAACAGTGCGCCACGGCGTTGCTGGAAATCGGCGTCGAGCAGGTCCTGCGGTGCCGCCTGGAATGGGTGGAAGAAAGCACCGGGCACCGGCGCGAAGATCGCGTCCCAGCACAGCAGGCCAAACAGGCCGTTGAACAGGGTGTTTTCCACGTAATGGGCCTCTCCCCCCTCCTGCTCCAGGTGCAGGCGCACGGCCTCCTCGACACCCAGCCCGGCCTGTTCGGCGGGCAGCTCCAGTTCGATCAGTTCCAAAGCCGCAGGGCGACGGCGGGGTTGCGCCGGCCCGCCGAGCTTGCGCGCCAGGCGCGGCAGCATGCGCTCCAGGGCCTGGGTTTCAAGAGGGTTGCCGGGCGCCTCGGCCATTTCCAGCGCCAACGCCTGGGCCTGCGCCCAACGAGCGCTACGCTCCAAGACCCGCACCTGGCGGATCCGTGCTTCAGGGTGCTGGCTGCGGGCATATACCGTCAGGGCCAGCTCCCAGTCACCCATCCGCTCGCAGTGCTGGCCCAGGCCGAACAGCAGGCGCGCACGCCGCCGGGCCAGCCACGGCGTGTCGCTGTGCAGGCCATCCAGCGCCGCCAGCACCGTGGCCGGGGCCTCACCCTGCTCCAGGCGTTCGGCGCAGGCATGCAGGGCCATCGCCAGGTCGACTTCGGCGCGCTGGTGCCAGGCCCGGGCATCGGCAGCGAACGGCACCTGCTCGTAGCGCAGCAGGCCCAGGTCGGCAAGGACGAACTCCGACCAGTCCTGGTACAGGTTGCCGAAGAACAGCAGGCGCAGACGGTCGCACAGCGGCTGCAGGCGCCAGTGCAGGATGCGTGGGGCAAACCCCGGGAACCATTCGCCCAGGGGCCTGGCCGCCAGCTCCAGCGGCAGCAGTTGCGCCAGCAGGTCGGCCTTGGCCGCCCGCGGTCGCTCCAGTTGCGCGGCGAAGCACTGTGCCAGTTCGTCCTTGCGCAGCAGGGCGAACACCTGCTCCAGGGCAAGCGGCGTGTGCTCGCTGACCCAGCCCAGCGCGATCAGTGGCTGCAACGCCACGTCACAGTCGCCGATCTCGGCATACACGAGCCTGTCGCTGCGAAACAGCTCGCCCTTGCGCATGACCATGCGCACCAGCAGCGCCTGGGCCGGCTCGGGCAGGCGGGCGAAGGCGTCCAGGAAGGCCTGCTCAGGGGCATCGAGCAGGTCGGCGTAGCGTTGTTCGACCCAGGCCAGCACCTGCCTGAAGTTGTGCAGGTAGTAGAGGGGATCGTCGACGGAATGGGCAATCACGGTGTTGGATCGGGCACTGGAAATGCACTGGTTATACATACAGACCAAGCGCACTGGCAAGCCCCGTGGATCAGCGGTCATGCGCCTCGACGCCCTGATGCCGGTCACTCAGGTGGCGCGTTGTCATTTTTGGGGCTGCCTTGCAGCCGCACATTCAACTGGCCGGCCTTGGTGCCTGGGCCAAGGCTCCACCCAGCGCGCGCAACGCCCTGTCCAACGCATCGCGACACTCTCCCTGCCAGATCAGCAGCAAATGCTGCCGATAGCGCCCCTGGAGGCTGAACGACCTGCCCGGCACAACCAACAAGGCCGTGCCGGCCACCGCCTCCTGGACATGCTGCAGGTCCGCCGGGTAGCGCAGGCACACCCAGAGCGCCCAACCGCCCTGGGGCATGGCAAAGGTCAGTTGGTCGCCCAGGTACGCCTCGACCCGTTGGCACAACCGCTCCATCCCGGCTCGCAACGCCGCACGCAGTGCCGGCAGGCAGGCATCGATATCCCCTCTTGCATAGAGGTGCGCGAGGGCCTGCTGACGCAGGGGCGGCAGCAGGAAGCCACGCCTGGCACAGGCCTCGCCCACCCCGGCGTGGCGGCACAGCACATAGGCGTAAGGCGCCTCGGCACCGACCGTGGCCTCCAGCGCCCCCAGCACCAGCAACCTGCGCGGGGCGGCCAAGTCACGCAGGCGTGAGGCCGGCGGCCCGTCGTAGCAGTGCTCGCTGTCCAGGTCGTTTTCCAACAGCCAGGCCGGATGTTGTGCTAGCAAGGCCGCGATCGCCTGCTGATCGCCCACGGGCATGAGATGCCCGAGGGGCATGCCCAGGCACGATGGCATGACCACCAGGCGCACGGGTTCGCGGTCCAGCAGGCGCGCCAGGCTGTCCAGGTCCAGACCGCCGCCGGCCTCCAGCGGCACCTCGATCACACGCATCCCGGCCCGTTGTAGCGCCTGCAGCAGACGCCAGCAGCAAGGCGCAGCCACCAGTGCTGTCGCCCCACGCAAGCGCAAGGCGAGCAGCACGGTCTCCAGCAGCGCCTGTACGTCGCTACCCAGGTGGACATGCTCCGCACTCCAGTAGTGCCCGGACGACCGGGTGTAGCGCGCAGCCAGGGCATTGCGTAGCAGCGCGTCCCCCGCCCCGCGCCGGGCTGCCTGACGCGACAGGCGCCGCTCCTGGGCGAGCAGCGCGCGCTCGAGCGGTGGCGGGGACGGCATCGGCAAGGCGAAGAGCGGCCGGGCCTGTGGCCTGGGCAAGGTCACCCCGGTGTCCCTGGAGCCGAATCGTACGAAATAGCCAGACTTGGGTACCGAGCGCACCCGTCCCTCGTGCTCCAGCAGGCCGTAGGCACTCTGCACCGTGGCCAGGGAGACACGCAGCCGTTGCGCCAGGTCACGCAGCGAGGGCAAGCGCCCGTCTCCATCGGGGTCGACCTGGGCGATCAGGGCCTCGAGGTAGCGGTACACCGCCTGGTAAGCGAACTCACCCCGTACTGACCGGCCCATCAAGGCGCCGCCTGACGAACCGTTTCCCAGGCCGATGACGGGCACGCCAGCCACCGCAGGTCGGCGCTGCGCCGTGCCAGGCCAGCCAGCAATCGACTGGCCGATGGCTCGAGCCGCCCCAGGTAGATCGCCTGCAGTTGCGCCAGGGACAGGCCACTGATATCCACCAGCCAGCGCTTCACCGCCTCGGGGCACGGCTTGCCCTGCAATGCCCTGTGCAGGTAAGGCAGGGCCACACGCATGCGCGGATGGCAGCACTGCACGAAGAACGCAAGGCCGCGCCCACGCTCGGCGAACGGTGCGAACAGCAGGCAGCCCAATTGCGCCTCGTCGAGACCCTGGGCTTGCAGAAAGCGCGCCCGCTCCGGCTCATGGGCCCTTTGCGCCCAGCCCCGCTGGGCCTCCCTGAGGGACAACCGTGCCGGTTGCCGCTGGGCATAACGCTCGGTCAACCGCGCCTGCAGGTGCCGCAGGCTGGCCACCAGGTGCGGCTCGAAGCAGCCCGCCAGCGCGGCCTGGCCAACCGCCTGGCATCCCAGCATACGGTCGAGCCCATCCTGCGCCAGCATGTGGCGCAACAGGTCATCGACCGCGATCACCCGCAGCGGCGCCTCGGTGTCCGCCTGCTGCGCCGGGTTAGCGGGCGGCGCCAGGGGCGCGTCGGCCAACGCCTGCAATCGCCCCAGCCCTTCGGCCAGGGCCGCCGCGCACTGCGCCAGGGCTTGCGGGGCCGGCTCCCCGGCCAGGCGCAGGACCCGCCGGCCCCAAGCCAGGTATCGGCGTCGCTGGCGTTCGGGCAGCGCCGTGACCAACGCGCTCGCCCCGCCGTTCCAGCCAAGTGCCAGGCGCACGGCGTTGGCCAGTTGCAGGTGCAGGCGGCTGCCCAGCAAGGCCTCTGGACTTCTCTCGGCCAGGTGCCCGAACAACAGCAGCGTTTCGCGCGCGCTTGCCCAGGGCCGCATCGCCACTGGGCTGCGGCTGTCGAAGGGCTGCAGGCTGTCGTCCGCCATCATGAGCAGTTCCACCCGAGGGTCGTCCTGCAGGAACAGCGCGCTGAAACAGCGCTCATGGTGACCGAGGGCCTCCTGGCCCGTGTAGGGCAGGCAGGCGACCAGCACCCGCAGGCGAAAGGTATCGGGGGTGCGCACGGCGATGCTCAGTTGAGCGGCCCGCAGGCTGGCCAGCAAATGGGCACTGCGCCGGTCGCCGCCGTGTACCACCAGCAACTGGAACCTGCCGATGTGTTCCGGCCCCCCGGCGGCTACCAGCAGGCGCTGGATCAGCAACTGCAACGAGGCACGTTGCGCCTGGGACATATGCGCGAGCAAACGTTCCAGAACTTGCTGGTAGATATAGTGCATGGCTTGATCGTGAATATTGCTCATGGGAACACTCCATGTTTCTCGACATGCCGTCTTGGCGAAAATTGTCGAGCGTGAAACACATAAAAATCAACTATCAGGACTTTTCCCACAAAGCTTTGGGAAAGTTCGAAGTGACAATATGCTATCGCCAAGCCATTGAGAAAAACGACGTCCCCTCCCCCCTGTTTACCGCCGCCTCGCCCATACCCCAAGGCCTTCCACAGCTCATCCGGTGCTCCTTGCAATGACTATCACTCCGCCATTATCAAGCGTTGCAGCACGAATAAAAGATACAGATCAAGGGAAAAAAACCATTCAGCCCTGTCCGACTTCGACAATGCTCGGTCGAACCTGCTTTAAATTTCTTGGGAACGCGGAAAGATTGAGGACAAAAAAGAAAGAGCAGCCTTTAAATCTGTCAGCAGTTTATTTAAAGGCTGTAGGAGATATCTGAAAGCCAACATGCAAAGGGGGCAACTTCGTGCCCCCACAGACGACTAACACGTCAACGCACCCTCACCCCATGTCCAGCACGACACGGCCGCCACAAGGGCACTCGTCCATGTAGCGATGGGCCTCCACCACCTGGTCGAAGGGGTAGACCTTGACGATCTGCGGCGTCAACAGTTGGTCGGCGGTGAACTGGTTGATATCGCGCAGGGCCCGCTGCAGGGCCACTTGGTCCTGGCTGATGCCCAGCTCCGGCTTGCCGGTGAAGTTGCCGATGCAGTGCACGTAGAACTGGATGTTCTTCTGGAACGCCGCGCACGCCGGGAAGGGTGTCTGGTTGCCGCCCTGCAGGCCGTACAGCACCAGGCTGCCGCGCGGCGCCAGGACATCGCCGAGCAGCGACATCTGCGGCCCGCCCATGCCATCGAGGACCATGTCCACGCCCCGACCATCGGTGTACTTGTTGATCTGCAGCAGCAGGTCCTGCTCCTCGGTGACGATCACCTTGTCGGCTCCCAGGGCCAGCAGGTACTCGCGCTGCTCCGGCGCCTTGGTGGCGGCGAACACCTTCAGCCCCAGGGCCTTGCCCAGTTGCACGAACGCCGGCCCCGCGCAGTGGCTGGCATCGGTGACCAGGGCAGTCTGGCCAGCCTTGGCCCGGGCCAGGTCGACGTAGGCGAAATAGGCGATCAGCATCGGTGTGTAGTGAACGCTGGCTTCGATCGGCGTCAGGTTGTCGGGGTAGCGGGTGATGGCCGTGCGCGGCAGGACGATGACGTCGCCATAGACCGGGTGGTCGTTGGCACTGGTGGCCGGGAAACTGGCGACTCGGTCGCCCACCGCGATGTCTTCGACCCCCTCGCCCACCGCAGTGACCACGCCAGCCATCTCATGACCGATCCCCGCCGGCAGGCGCGCCTGGGACGGCGCCAGGTTCTGCCGCCAGAGCACGTCGTACCAGCTGACGCCGATCGCCTCGACGCGGATCTGCACCTCGCCCGCCGCGGGGGATGGCTCGGGCTGCTCTTCGCAGCGGAGCACATCGGCCGCACCGAACTTGTGGAATCGGATCATGCGGGACATCGCATACCTCGCCTGTGTGAACCTCGTATTACCACGGACTTTATCCGGGCTTTCACGGTTAGACCATCAGTGGCCATTAATAGTCGACATGCCTGTCATTGATTGGGCTCCCGGCGTATCTGTGCATTGGCACCCGGAAACCGGTGCAGGGTAACAGCCTTTGGCCTTAAGATTCACCCCTGCCCCACTTTAGGCGAATAGGCGAAACGCATCGATGAACCGTAACGACCTGCGTCGCGTAGACCTGAACCTGCTGATCGTGTTCGAGACGCTCATGCACGAGCGCAGCGTGACCCGTGCCGCCGAGAAGCTGTTCCTCGGCCAGCCGGCCATCAGTGCCGCGCTGTCGCGCCTGCGCAACCTGTTCGATGACCCCCTGTTCGTGCGCACCGGGCGCAGCATGGAGCCCTCGGCGCGGGCCCACGAGATCTTCGCCCTGCTCTCGCCGGCGCTGGACTCGATCTCTACCGCGGTCAGCCGCGCCGCCGAGTTCGACCCGGCCACCAGCACCTCGGTGTTCCGCATCGGCCTGTCGGACGACGCCGAGTTCGCCCTGCTGCCGCAGTTGCTCAAGCGCATCCGGGCCGAGGCGCCGGGTATCGTGCTGGTGGTGCGCCGGGTCAACTACCTGCTGATGCCCACGCTGCTGGCCTCGGGAGAAATCTCGGTGGGCGTGAGCTACACCAGCGAGCTGCCGGCCAACGCCAAGCGCAAGGTGCTGCGCCGCAGCATGCCCAAGCTGCTGCGTGCCGACAGCATGCCCGGCAGCCTGAGCCTGGATGATTTCTGCGCCCGCCCGCATGCCCTGGTGTCCTTTGCCGGCGACCTCTCGGGCTTTATCGACGAAGCCCTCGACGAGGTCGGTCGCAAGCGCCATGTGGTCCTGGCCGTGCCCCAGTTCAACGGCCTGGGCAGCCTGCTGGCGGGGACCGACATCGTCGCCACGGTGCCCGACTACACCGCCGACGCCCTGACCGCCGCCGGCGGCCTGCGTGCCGAGGACCTGCCCCTGGATGTGCGTAGCTTCGAGCTGCACATGGCCTGGCGCGGTGCACAGGACAACGACCCGGCGGAGCGTTGGTTGAGGTCGAGGATACAGATGTTCTTCGGGGACCCGGACAGCCTGTGAAAGAGTCTCGGCATCATGGACACACCACTGTGAACGTGCGAGTTGGCGAGGTAGTTGTCACCCGCGCGGACAAGGCTCATGAAGACCCAGCCATCGGCGCATTTCTCAGCCTGCTGGAAGCCGACATTCGCACCGGCCGCAACATCAGCGCACTGCCGCAAGACCTCGCTCAAACGATACTGGCCAACGCCGGCCACAGCGTGAACCTGGACGACGCTATCAAGGGTGAGGTTGCGCTCTTCAGCGGGTAGCACAGACCTGTCGGCACCAGGCCCGCCCCCACTGCATGCGAGCGCAATCGTCATGTAAGCTGCACGGGTCGTTTCTTCATAAAGCCGATACCTTTGTCACTCAGTGTCGGCAGCCTCTGGCACATAGATCATCTTTCCATCGGCCAGGCGATAGGTAACACCCGCCTTGGTCCCCTGCCCTTCCCCAATTTCGCCGCTGGACTCGTAGCGCTTCAGCTCCTGCCCGTCCTTCACCAACATGCGCATGTCAGCCTCACCGGGATTCTCGATGACCACTACCTTGTCTTTACTGAAGGGATTCAATGGGTTCTGCACGATGACTACCATCAAGATGCCGATCACCACCAGGAACAGGTCGATCAGATTCACCATTGAAATGATCGGGTCATCGGCCTCGTCATGGTCCAGAAAGCGCATTAGCCCTTCTCCTGTGCTCGTTCGAGGCTACGTAGTTCCTGCAGCAGCCATCGCCGGCGCACGGTAAGGATGAAGAACGTGATACTGGCGCTGACCAGGGCCACGATCACAGACGAAAACGCCACGACCATGTTCTCTCCGATACCTTGGGAATCACCGCGCGTCAGCGCGAGAAGAGCGGGCCCCATCGGGATCATGGTGGCCACCAGGCCGAGCATCGGTGCGCTGCGCGAAGTGATACGCAGCCACTCCAACTGCTTCATGATCCACAGTTCCAGGTCGTCGCTCGTGCCGCCATGCTTCCAGTGCCAACTGGCCAGCCTCGAGTTGTAACGGCCTGCGTGGCGTTGCCAAGCCTCCAGGGCAAAAGCGCCCAACGCGAAGAATGCATAAGCCAGCGAGGCAAGGATCAGCAGCATCACCGGCACGAGAAACAGCCGAGTGAGTTCGTAGATGCTGGTTTCAAGACCATTCATAGTGCGTTTTCCGTAAGCCGAGAATTTGTCATGCGTTGCCGGGTAGCACCGGCAACGAAAAAACCGAGCAGGCACACCAGGCCTGACCACAGCAGCCACTGCGGTTGCTCTTCGCCGTCTGGCTTCACCTCTTCGAGGACTTGCCCAGTGACGACCTGCGCCGCCACGCCGGCTGGCTCTGCTGACGAAGGATTGCCTTCACTTTGCAAACCAAAGCCAGCCGCCATCTGTTCGAGGAACGTGCGTGTTGCTTCCTGGCCAACCGGCCCAGCCTGTGTCGCTTCGAGCTGCAGCCGGCGCTCGACGAGGTCGCGTCGGGTCTGCTCGCTGGCGTCCCAGTACCCCTTGCGGATCGCCTCGACCATTCGTTCGATGAGTTGGGCCTGAGCAGTGGGGTTGTGCTGTTCGAACCAGGCATTCAAACCAAGCCTGCGCGTGTCCATGACGTAGGTGTCATGTATCGCCTGCCACTGATCGGCACGAACCATGTTCGGGTCGGTGGCTTGCCATCCCCAGAGGTTGTTCACCAGGTCGAGCATCTCCAGCGTGCCGGCGTAGCCCTCCTTCTGCATCTCACCAATCCAGTGAGGGTTCAGGTAACGACCGCGCAACTCCGTGGACAGGAACTGGGCGGCCCCCGTGGTTCGGGGAGTGGCCTTGCGCAGATCGGAGATATAGAGCGATGGGCTGCGGCCATCGAGGTGCTTCACGGCTGCCGAGAGGCCACCTAGAAACTCGAATGGGTGGTCCGTGGACAACAGGCCATTGAGCTCGGAGGAGCGCGACATGACGGCCGCCTGGACACCTTTCAATTGCTCGGCGAAAAGGTTGCCTGCCTTCAGCTTCACGCCCCATTCCTGGCTCCCGTATCCATACTGCAGGCGCTGCAGAAATTGCTTGGCAAGCTCGGCGTCGTTTTCCCACTTCGTCGAATCCAGTGCCAATTGCGACATACCCGTCCCATGATCACCGGGCTCGTTGCCAAATACTCGAAGACGGGACAAACGCCGGGCCTGGTCGGCCGGCATCCCCTGTTCCTGCTGAAGCCGTGCCGCCAGCGCTCGGCTGTTCTCTGCGATGGCATTGCCTGGCTCATCCCGTTCGGCCAAGCGCTCGGCAGCATCGGCGAGCAAGCGCATGAACCCGTCGAACTGATCGCGATAGACACTGGTGACCTGCAAGACGGCATCGATCCTGGGGCGCCCCAACTCGCCAAGCGCAATGACCTCCAGCGCGACAACGCGCCCCCCGGCATCCCAGACCGGCCGCAGCCCCATGGCGTGCAGCACCTGACTCTCGACGATCCCGAGGTGCCTCATCGCCTCCGAGGCCCAGAGGCTGAACGCCAGCTTCCGTGGCGTTTGCCCTCGATGATCGAGCCGGTACTGCTCGATCAGTTGCGCCAGTGCCTCCCCGCCAGCCTCATAGGCCGCCTTTGTCGGCAACTTGTCTGCTTCGAACGCATAGAGATTGCGACCGCTAGGCACATCTGGATTGCGGATCGGGTCCCCTCCGGAACCGGGCGCGACAAAGCGCCCCTCGAGCCCTGCCAGAAGAGCCGCCATCTCATGGGTATCGCTCAGATGACGATCCAGTTCACGCCCCCTGGCCAGCAGCGCTCCCAGCTCAGGCGAACGGACCTCGTCGATCGAGCGCCCCTCCCGGAGGTAGACCTTCAGTGTGCTATAGGGGAGCGATTTTTGGAGGTCCTGGTAATCCGTAGCGAAGACCTCACTGGGATCCAGGCCCAACACCCGATAGTAAGGCTCGCCCAACTGCTGCATCACTGTGCTCAAGCGATGTTCCGGGGACGCCGGCTCGCCGAACGTGTGAAGCCCAAGTGGGCTGGCGCCCCGCGCGAGCTCGTGCAGATGATCATGCAGCGCCGCGAGAAAGGCCGGGAAATCCTTGCGCATCGACGCCTCATCCCAGCCGAAGTCGGACTGCATGCCCATCTTCAATACTGCCGCCCGGATCTGTTCTGCGCTTCTTTCACGCACCGCGCCCTCGTCCAGTTGCTCGTACTCGTGGATCAGATGATGCAAGTCACGCAACTCATCGTAGAGGCCTGCCGGAGCGAAGGCTGGGGTCTGGTGACTGATCGTCACAGCGCGGCCACGACGGCGTGCCTGGATGGCTTCGCCGATGTTGTCCTGGATGTAGGGATAGAAGACTGGCATGTCTCCTACCGCCAGGAATGGGTAATCAGCGACAGACAACCCGCGATCTTTTCCAGGTAGCCACTCCTGGGTGCCGTGGGTGCCGAAGTGAATCAACGCATCCGCCTGGAAGCGCTCGCGAACATACTGGTAGACCGCAAG
This sequence comes from Pseudomonas sp. I2, assembly GCF_040984075.1. Taxonomy (NCBI): domain Bacteria; kingdom Pseudomonadati; phylum Pseudomonadota; class Gammaproteobacteria; order Pseudomonadales; family Pseudomonadaceae; genus Pseudomonas; species Pseudomonas sp. I2. The sequence continues at coordinate 22,359 of NZ_JBCGFQ010000007.1, read as the reverse complement.
ATAGAGATGATCCGGCGGAACTTTACTGTCGTGGTATGACTCGCCCGGCCTTCCAGCCCTGGGAGGTTGAGGAAGCAGCAGCAGCTTGCCCAGATGCATCGCGGGAATGATGAACTGGCGCTCACCGTTCACCTCCCGAAGCGCCCAATGCTTGGCAGGGTCGCCCCAGCGTGCAATCAATGCATCGCGCGTGGCCTGCGGGAGGCTATTGAACCATGCCTGGTAATCTTTCAGCGGGAAGCGGTCAGCCAGGCCTTCTCGCAGGAGCTGGTCCAGCGTCTCCGGGCGATAGTAGCCTGCCAGCAGTCGCTGCCCCGAATCGATCAACACCTTCTCCGAAGTGGCTGGAACCTCGTAGCCGGCATGCTCGAGCGATGCACTCAGCGCAGCCAGGCTGGCTGGAACGTTGAGATGGGAAGCCGCGAGATTACGCTCACCTTCCGGATGGTTCCAGAACATCAGCGCGAGACGCTTTTCCTTCGCCGGAAGCTGGCGAAGGCGGACCAGCCGGTCCAGTTTTCGCAGCAGGGCTTCGGCCTGATCCACCATGAGCACCGGATCACCGTCGTCCAGCGCCGTGAGCACCAGTGGGTCGCTCATGCCCCAGGCTTCCGGGACACTGAGGAAGGCAGCCGCTGTACGCGCTTGCATCCCGCTCGGGCTGGCCAGCCACTGCTCCTCGGTGCCCCCTCGGTGACCAAACGTCTGCAGCACGGGCATGTCGAGCACCAGGAACTCCGCCTTGCGCGCAGGGCCGTTCTGCATGTGTTGCAGATTCACCAGCGCCTGTATCTTGGCCCCAGCAAAGATCTCGGTCAGAGCGTTCGGGTTATTGTCATCGAACCAGAAGACTACCGGTAACTGGCCATGGCGTTCGCTACGCCGGATCAGGTCATCGATGGCCTGCAATTGCCCGTCAGCGATCACCCCTCGGTGTATGGCAAAGGCGATTCGAGGCGCTCGCGCCTCCCAACGATCGTGCCCCCACGCAAGGTACTCGGCCAAACGGGCGAAGGGAGATGGTGCATCGGGATGGTAGAAACCCGTCTTGGGTAGCTCCGCAGGCCTTGCCAAGTCGTCGAAAGGCAGCCCCGCCTTCCTGCGCTGTACGAGCGTGAAGAGCTGCTTGAGGTTGGCTTCGCCGCCATGGCTGTAGTAGCCGATCAAGCGCATGGCGACAGGTGCAGGCAGATTACCGTACGCCGGCGGCCCTCCTCCGACGCGGATCCAAGGCACCGGTTGCCGCGCCAAGACGTCACCCAGCCGCTGCTGAACAACAGCCAGGTCGGAAGGACGCGGCGTATCGAGGATCAACAGGTCCGCTGGCGCCAGCCAGTCGGCATCGGGCGCCTGCAGGGCACGGCTTTGCAGGCTGGCAAAGCGAACGCCGGTTTGCTGTGCCCACGTTGCAAGTCTTGCATGCTTACCGGCGAGGACGAAGTCGCTGCTGAGCATCCGCACCTGCGCCGACGACTCAGTGGCCCCTGAGGCAAGGCTACAGCTCAAGCAGCAGAGCAGGAGTATCAAGCTACGCATCAGAAGCTGGCCACCAAACCAATGTGGTAAGTACGGCCCGGCTCGGCGTATGTGAAGCGCTCGCTTTGGTCGGCCAAGCGTTCGTCGCCGATGTTTTCGATGCCACCGCGCAGCGTCAGGTTGCGGCTCAGCTTCTGGCTCAGCTCCAGGTGCCACAAAGTGTAGGCTGGCAAGGAGTACGCCACGTTGCTGCTATAGGTCAGTTGGCTTCCCACGTATTCAGTACGCAACTGGGCCTCGAAAGCAGACGTCGGGCTCCACTTCAACACACTGTTAGCGAGGTGCCGCGAGCGATCGCCCAGGCGCTGTCCAGCAGTCCGATTTCGAGCATCCAGGTAGGTGTAGTTGAGCGCCCAGTGCAGGTCTGCCATGAGATCGACACCCCCTCCCAGCTCGATGCCACGAATACGCGCCTTCTCGACATTCTCGTAGTTGCGCAGCTCACGACCACGCATGCCGCAGTTCTCGACACAGACCGTCTGAATCAGATCCTTCACATCGTTCTCGAACAGCATGCCCTTCAACGACCAGCCGTCAGCCTGATAATCAGCGCCGAACTCATAGGCGGTATTGGTTTCCGGGTGAAGATCGGGGTTGCCAACGATCGTGAAGCGACCACCGCCACCGACGGCGGAGTACTCGGGGGACAACTGTTTCAGGCTGGGTGCCTTGAACCCCTTGCCGATACCGGCACGCAACGTCAACTTATCGCTGAAGTGGTGAATCAGATAGGCGCGCGGGCTATTTTCCCAGCCGTATTCCTCGTGAATGTCGAAGCGGTTGCCCAGTGTCAGCGACCAAGCGGGATTGAAGGTGATTTCGTCCTGGACGAACAGCGCTCTGTGAATCGCCTGGTCCTCACCGCTGTGGCTCACAGAGCTGTCTTCCAGCTCCTCCTTTCGCCACTCGCCACCGATGGTCACACGCTGCATGTCGAACAGAGGCACGCTCAGGTTTCCATCCACCACGCTGTCAGTCAGACGTTGCGGGCGGGTAGGAGCCACAGCATCGCTACGGGAGTTCTTCCGGTCCAATCGGTTTCGGTAGGCTCGAACCTGGGTGTGCCCCCATTGCCAATCGCCAGCATGTGCCAACGACCACTGTTCGCGCTCGATGACATCGGTGGATTCGTAGTCGCTCGACCGTGAACCACCGGTTTCGGTGTTTCGCCAGCGGCGCTCGCGCCCCCTCTCATGACCCAGGTCGATGCGCTGCGACTCATCGGGTGTCCAGGTCAGGGTTGCACCGCCACTGTTGGCATTGCGCCCTTCCAACTCCGACAGCTTGGGATTATCGAAGTCGGGGGTTTCCTGTTGACGCTGGGTCTCACCGTTCAGCGTCAGCCCGAGCACGCCGGGAATCAGAGGGCCTCCAGCGTATGCAGCCAGTTGATGAGTTTGCCCACCAAGGCCATCTTCACGGATACCGCCGTCCAATATCCCGCTGCCCATCCAGATATCGGTGGCCTTGCGTGTAATGACATTCACCACACCGCCGAGCGCCTCGGACCCATAGAGCGATGACATCGGGCCTCGGACGACCTCGATACGCTCGATGGCCTCCACCGGCACCCAGCCCAGGTCGAAATCGGAGTGGGCGATGGCACCGGAAGAAGTGCTGATGCGCTTGCCATCGATGAGCATCAGCGAGTGCTCGCTAGACATGCCTCGGATACTGATCCCCCGGCGACTCATGCCAACGCCATTGAACTGCAGGCTTTCGCTGCCACGCAGGGCATCCTCCAGATTCCGCACGGGCCGCTTGCTCAGCTCCTCGGAGGTGATGACGGACACGCTGGCAGGGGCGTCCTTCAGCGTTCGCTCGGTATTGGTGGCACTCACTACCGTCGACCCCAGCTCGAGCACCTCGGCCAGGCCGGTTAGCGGGAAAAGCCCGAATGCAAGCAACGATAGAGGACGGCGCAGCGCTAAGCTGCGCATCTTCGATACGGCCATGGTGATCCTTCCAGTAATCAGCCTGCGCACCGGGATGGCGCACCTGATGTGAGGTGAAATGTGATGCGTCTGGTGCTTGCCGACAGGCGCGACTGGGCTAACGGGTAGCTGCTGTATGCTCGACAATGCACTTTAAAAAGATGTTATAACATAACTATTAAGGAACGAAATAGGCTCTAGCACTAGACGCGGTCGTACATCGCCATGCTTTGTATCGTTCTCGACTGCGCAACACAGTGATACCTGGCGTGGCTTCGAGCACGTCGGTGAGGCTGTATTCCTGGATGAGAAGAGTGGTTCCGCTGCCACGGGGTGATGGGCAAAGCGACCCGAGGAGCGCTGATGGCGTTTCAGATGGACAGCGCGCTGACGGTGAATGGTCGAATGGATACGGCAACGCTGAATGCGCTGGGGATCCGGATTCCCTGATTTCCCTGTGCACTAGCCGGGGCACGCCACTCACTGTACTGCAGTGTCTGTAAGAACGGGCAACGCTACCGGCCAGCTGCCAACGGTTGCGGGCGGTGCCATCCGGGCCTATGTTCCAAGCGAGGCTTCACCTGTGGCCGGCACGCAACGACGCGCCGCAGGCTACCGTCCATCCAATGCGAATGCCCGCAGTGAGGTGACGACATGCCGAACGACTCCCGCCCCGCCGTGCTCGAACTGATCGGCAATACACCGCTGGTGCGCGTCAGCCGCTTCGATACCGGCCCGTGCACACTGTTCCTCAAGCTCGAATCGCAAAACCCCGGTGGTTCGATCAAGGATCGCATCGGCCTGGCGATGATCGACACCGCCGAGCGCGACGGCCGCCTGCGGCCTGGCGGCACCATCGTCGAGGCCACCGCCGGCAACACCGGGCTCGGCCTGGCCCTGGTCGGCCGCGCCAAGGGCTACCGGGTGGTGTTGGTGGTACCGGACAAGATGTCCACCGAGAAGGTCCTGCACCTCAAGGCGATGGGCGCCGAGGTGCACATCACGCGCTCCGACGTCGGCAAGGGCCATCCCGAGTATTACCAGGATGTCGCTGCGCGGCTGGCGCAGGAGATTCCCGACGCCTACTTCGCCGACCAGTTCAACAACCCGGCCAACCCATTGGCCCATGAGTGCAGCACCGCGCCGGAGATCTGGGCGCAAACCCAACACGACCTGGATGCCATCGTCGTCGGCGTCGGCTCAGCCGGCACGCTTACCGGGCTGACCCGCTTCTTTCGCCGGGTGCAACCGAACCTGGCCATGGTGCTGGCGGACCCGCTCGGCTCGGTGGTCGCCGAATACAGCCGTAGCGGCACCCTCGGTACCGCCGGTTCCTGGGCGGTGGAGGGCATCGGCGAGGACTTCATTCCGTCTATTGCCGACCTTTCCAGTGTGCGCCAGGCCTACTCCATCAGCGACGAAGAAAGCTTCGATCATGCCCGCCAACTGCTGCGCGCCGAAGGCATTCTCGGCGGCTCTTCGACCGGCACCTTGCTGGCAGCGGCGCTGCGCTACTGCCGCGAGCAAACCGAGCCCAAGCGTGTGGTCAGCTTCGTCTGCGACACCGGCACCCGCTACCTGTCGAAGGTCTACAACGACCAGTGGATGACCGACCAGGGCTTGCTGGCGCGCAAGCGATACGGCGACCTGCGCGACCTGATCGCGCGGCGCTTCGAGGATGGCCGGGTGATCAGCGTGAGCCCGGACGACACGTTGCTCACCGCCTTCCAGCGCATGCGCCTGGCCGATGTGTCGCAACTGCCGGTGCTGGAGAATGGGCAGCGCCTGGTCGGCGTGATCGACGAGTCCGATATTCTGCTGGGCGTGCACCACGACGCCTCGCACTTCCACATGAGCGTGGCCAGCGCGATGACCGACAAGCTCGAAACCTTGCCTCCCGGCGCCAGCCTGGCCGAACTGCAGGCCGAGCTCGACCGTGGTCTGGTGGCGATCATCGAAGACGCCTCGGGCTTCCACGGCATGATCACCCGCGTCGACATGCTCAATCACCTGCGCAGGTCGCTACCATGAGCCAGCACGATGAAACCGGCGCACCACGCGCCTTCGCCACCCGCGTGATCCATGCCGGACAGGCTCCGGACCCTTCCACCGGGGCACTGATGCCGCCGATCTACGCCAACTCCACCTATGCGCAGCAGAGCCCTGGCGTGCACAAGGGCCTCGACTACGGGCGCTCGCACAACCCTACGCGCTGGGCGCTGGAGCGTTGCGTGGCGGACCTTGAGGGCGGTACCCAGGCCTTCGCCTTCGCCTCCGGGCTGGCGGCGATCTCCACCGTGCTCGAACTGCTCGAGGCGGGTGCGCACATCGTCTCCGGCAACGACTTGTACGGCGGTACATACCGGCTGTTCGAACGGGTGCGCCGGCGCAGCGCCGGGCATCGCTTCAGCTTCGTCGACCTGGCCGACCTGGCGGCATTCGAAGCGGCGCTGCAAGAAGACACACGGATGGTCTGGGTCGAGACGCCGAGCAACCCGTTGCTGCACCTCACCGACCTTGCCGCCATCGCCCGCACCTGTCGCGAGCGCGGCATCCTCTGCGTGGCCGACAACACCTTTGCCAGCCCGTGGGTACAGCGTCCGCTGGAGCTGGGCTTCGATATCGTGCTGCACTCGACAACCAAGTACCTGAACGGCCACTCCGACGTGATCGGTGGCATCGCGGTGGTCGGGCAGAATGCCGAACTGGGCGAGCGAATGGGCTTCCTGCAGAACGCGGTGGGGGCCATCGCCGGGCCGTTCGATGCATTTCTTACCCTGCGTGGCGTGAAGACCCTGGCACTGCGCATGGAGCGCCACTGCTGCAATGCGCTGGAGCTGGCGCAATGGCTTGAACGTCAGCCGCAGGTTGCACGGGTCTATTACCCGGGCTTGCCGTCGCACCCGCAGCACGAACTGGCACGGCGGCAGATGCGCGGGTTCGGCGGGATGATTTCCCTTGACCTGAACAGCGACCTGGCCGGCGCCAGGCGCTTCCTCGAAGGCGTGCAGATCTTCGCCTTGGCCGAGAGCCTGGGTGGGGTGGAAAGCCTGATCGAACACCCGGCGATCATGACCCACGCCAGCATCCCTGCACCAACCCGAGCGCAACTTGGCATTGGGGATGCACTGGTGCGTTTGTCGGTGGGGGTCGAGGATGTCGAGGACCTGCGCGCCGACCTGGCCCAGGCGCTGGCGCGGATTTAGACATAGCGTGCGCTGAGCTTAGGCGCCCCCTTAACTCGAGGGCGCCCAAAGAACGCTCATGCCCCGCTCACAAAGCCTTCATTTCAGCAATATCACGCACCACATGGTCTGCAGAGTGGTCGAACATCGCCTGCTCCTGCGCATCCAGAGGCAACTCGATCACCCGCGCAATCCCCGCCTCTGCCAGCACGCAGGGGACCCCCATGGCAATATCCGTTCGCCCGTACTCGCCCTCGAGGATCGCGACCGCCGGCAAAATGCGGTTTCGCCCATTGGCGATGGCATCCACCATCTGCGCAATCGCCACGCCCGGCGCATCGCAGGCGCTCCCCAGCTTCTTCAAGCCCAGGATCTCGCCGCCACCCTGACGTGTGCGCTCCACGATCCGCTCGATCTGCTCGCTGGACAGGAAATGGGACAGCGGCACCGAGCCGACCGTGCAGTACCGCATCAGCGGCACCATGCTATCGCCATGCCCTCCCAGCACCAGCGCCGAGATATCCCGAGCAGAAAACCCTGTCTCCTCGGCAATGAAACACTTCATGCGCGCGGTATCCAGCACCCCCGCCTGCCCGAACACCCGGTCACGTCCCAGCGCACTGAGGGACCATGCCCGATAGGTCAGCACATCGACTGGGTTCGACACCACCAACACCGTCGCCGCCGGGGCATGACGATTAATGTCGCGCATGATCCCATCGAGAATGGGCAGATTGATACTCAACACATCCTGGCGCGACTGACCTGGCTTGCGGGGCACACCCGCCGTGATCACCACCAGGTCGGAATCCTGCAGCAATTGGGCATTGGCCCCACCGTGAACCCGGGTATCGGAACCTGACTCGACTGCCGCCTGCCAGACGTCCAGCGCCTTGCCCTGGGCCAACTCGCCCTGCACATCGATCAACACCAACTCACGACAGAACTCTTCCCGGGCGATGATCTGAGCCGCCGCCTCGCCCACCATACCGGCACCCACAATGGATAGTTTGTTCATCTCTCACCTCCCGCGGCGCGCGCCACCAGCAGCCCGCCCGCCTGTACAGAGAAGTATTGCCCGCGAAAGCCAAAAGGCCACCCGAAGGTGGCCTGTAGTGGGTTTACCTGCTTTTTGCCCTGCCCGGGCCAGATACGCCCTCACCCCAGCCGCGGCAGCGCGCCAACGGCCTCATGAAGCGCGTCGAAGACCACCCTGACCCGCGCAGGCACAGGGCCGCGCTGGGGACGGTAGACATACAGCCCCCAGGCCGTCGGCTCTTCGTGCGGCAAGACCTGCACGAGCTTGCCACTGGCGATATGGGGGGCGACCATGTAGTCGGCCAGTTGGGCAAAGCCCACCCCGGCCAGCACCGCCCCCATCTCCATGTCGGCGTCATCGGCGACGAACGCCTGTGACGTGGGCGCCCACTGTCGGCCGGCCTTGAAATACCAGGGCCATGGCCGGCCGGTGTTGACGTCCAGGGACGCCGTGACCGGCAGGCCAGCCAGGTCTTCCACCCGCTGCGGCGCCCCCAGGCGCGCGATCAGGCTCGGCGCCGCGACAATGGGAAGCCGCATATGGCTCGCCTGGCGCGCCACGAAACGGCTGTCGTGCAGGAACCCCACCCTGATGCCGACATCGATCTGCTCATCGACCACGGCGCTCAGGCGGTCGGACAACCGCACGTCCAGGGTGATGCCCAGGTGCTGCGCGGCAATGCGCTCCAGCGCCGGCAGCACCGCACGGTTGCCCAGGCTGTGCGGCGCGCTGACCCGCACCGTGCCGGCCACGCAAACCTCCTGCCCCACGCCTGGCGGGCGCCACAGCTCATCGAACTGGTCGAGCGCCGGCCGCACGCGCTCCAGCAGCCCCTCGCCGAAGACCGTGATCCGTACCTGGCGCGTGTTGCGGTGAAACAGCAACTCGCCAAAGTGCCGCTCCAGGCGTTGTATGGCGCGCGTGACACCCTGGGGAGAAGACCCCAGGCGCACGGCCGCCTCACGGAAGCTGCCATGCTCGGCGGCGGTACGGAAGATGCGCAGAAGTTCCAGTTCGTTGTTCATGAGCGATTACCTGGCCCTTTGGAGAACAGAGATCGAAAGGGCAAGCCCGCGCGCTCGGGTTCTCTGCTGCTCCATTAAAGCCTGTCATGGGGTTTGGGGGACCATGATAATTCCTGATTTTGGAATAATAAAATCCAGACAATTCCATATACAGGATTTAACCCTCCCCTGCACACTGGCCATACGCCGGATGTCTGGTATCCCAGCCGACAAACGCCTCCGGCATGAAAATACATCGACGATCGATCTGAATCGTCGCTGCGTAAGGCAACCCATCGAGGACCCATCATGAAATCACGTGCCGCTGTTGCCTTCGAGCCAGGCAAACCGCTTGAAATCGTGGACATCGACGTAGCCCCGCCCCGCAAAGGTGAGGTATTGGTGAGGATCTCCCATACCGGCGTCTGCCATACCGACGCGTTCACCCTCTCCGGCGACGACCCGGAGGGTGTGTTCCCCGCCGTGCTCGGTCACGAGGGCGCTGGCGTGGTGGTGGAAGTGGGCGAAGGCGTCACCAGCCTCGAGTCCGGCGACCATGTCATACCGCTCTACACCGCCGAATGCGGCGAATGCCTGTTCTGCAAGTCCGGCAAGACCAACCTGTGCGTAGCCGTGCGCGCCACCCAGGGCAAGGGCCTGATGCCGGACGGCACGACACGCTTCTCCTACAAGGGGCAACCGATCTTCCACTACATGGGCTGCTCGACCTTCAGCGAGTACACCGTGGTGGCCGAGGTCTCGCTGGCCAAGATCAATCCCAATGCCAACCATGAGCATGTCTGCCTGCTGGGCTGCGGTGTCACCACCGGCATCGGCGCCGTGCACAACACCGCCAAGGTGCAACCGGGGGACTCGGTCGCCGTGTTCGGTCTCGGCGGCATCGGCCTGGCCGTGATCCAGGGAGCGCGCCAGGCCAAGGCCGGGCGCATCATCGCCATCGACACCAACCCGGCCAAGTTCGAGCTGGCGCGCGCCTTCGGCGCCACCGACTGCATCAACCCCAACGACCATGACAAGCCGATCCAGCAGGTGCTCGTGGACATGAGCGGCTGGGGCATCGACCACACCTTCGAGTGCATCGGCAACGTCAACGTCATGCGGGCCGCCCTGGAGTCGGCCCACCGTGGCTGGGGTCAGTCGATCGTCATCGGTGTCGCTGGTGCCGGGAAGGAGATCTCCACCCGACCGTTCCAACTGGTCACCGGCCGCAGTTGGAGAGGCTCCGCCTTCGGTGGGGTCAAAGGGCGCAGCCAGTTGCCCGGCATGGTCGAGGAAGCCATGCGCGGCGAGATCGAGCTGGCGCCCTTCGTCACCCACACGATGGGGCTGGAAGACATCAACACAGCCTTCGACCTGATGCACGAAGGCAAGTCGATCCGCACGGTCATCCATTTCGCTTGACCACCCTGGGCGTGGTCCATGGCCACGCCTATCACGCCAGAACCAGGAGGGACCAGTACCATGAACGCCCTACACCTACACCCCTCGATCGACCAGGGTATCCGACCAGAGCAGCCCGGTTTCGCCGGTGGCACCCTCCAGTGCCTGTGCCCGACCGACAAGGTGCAAGTCGCCGTCAACGCACAAACATTGCACAACCATGCCTGTGGCTGCACCAAGTGCTGGAAGCCCGCAGGCGCGATCTTCTCGGTGGTGGCCGTGGTCCCACGCGACAAGGTCAGTGTGCAGGCCCATGGCGAGAAGCTCCAGGTGGTGGACCCGAACGCGGTGATCCAGCGCCACGCCTGCCGCGATTGCGGCGCACACCTGTTCGGCCGCATCGAGAACACCGGCCACCCGTTCTACGGCCTCGACTTCGTGCATACCGAGCTGTCCCCGCAGACCGGCTGGTCTGCACCGGGTTTTGCCGCGTTCGTGTCCTCGGTGATCGAAAGCGGCACGCCACCGGCGCAGATGGAGGCGATCCGCGGGCGCCTGCGCGAGCTGGGCCTTGAGCCCTACGACTGTCTGTCGCCCGCGCTCATGGACGCCCTGGCCATTCATGCCGCCAAGCAAAAAGGCACCTACCGCGAAGCCTGACACCCACCCTGGCGTCGAGGCCGGCAGCTGGCCGCTTCGACGCCTGGCAAGGCGCTCATTCTCTATTGGCTGACGCCCTGGGGTAGGCACTGAACGCTGACATTGGCTACCGTACCTCTTTTGCCAGCCGCCGAGCCGCCCATGACACGCATCCCCGCCCCGACCGCCTGCGCCCACCTCGAGACCGAAGAAGGCTGCGTGGTAGTGAGCGAAAGTCAGCGGCATTGCTCCAGCTCTAAAAGCCGGCGCGCCCGCTGTGGGAGCGGGCTTGAGCCGCGAACACCGGCACAGCCGGAGCCATCCAGCGCAGCGCCTGCTTCGCGATGGTCCGGCACTCCGGCAAGCCACTCCCACAGTGTCGCGCTGTTTTTTAACCAGCCTGAGCGCCGTCGAAGTTTTCACACAGCCTCGGTCGAAAGTGGGCAATGGTGAATGCGGTGTTAGGCCAGCGACTCATCCATCAGGGCGGCTCGCCTCGAAGCTGATGATCCGATCGCCCTTGCGGGGTTGGCGTCCATGCTGGTAATCGCCCGACACCACGACATCCACGAAACCCGCTTCGCGCAACGCGAATGCCAACTCATCGACACCCCACCAACGCAAATGAAATAGATCAAGCTCTGCCGACAGCAACGTGCTATCTCGCCAGTGTTGGTAGTGCAGATGCGAAAGGGTCGTTTGTTTGACGTAATCGATCTCGGCCCGATGGCAGGTCATCGTGAGTAGATCGCCACCTCCCACTGCCCAACTGCGCACGGGGCTCGCCTGTGCAACGATGCTTTCGATGGGATCAATGTCCAGGATCAGCCTTCCACCGGGCAGCAGATGATCCCGAAAGCGCGTGAGCACGGCCATTGCCGAGGCGGTCTGCGTAATCAACTGAAACGATCCCGCCGGCATGATGATGGCCGCGAAGCGTCGGTCGTAGCTGAATTGCTCGAATGTCTGGCATGTCAGCGTAGGGAGAAGACCCCGACTCAGGCATTCCTGCCGACAGTAGTCGAGCATGTCTTGTGATGCGTCGAAACCTTCGATGACCAGGCCCATCTCGAGCATCGGGATGAGGATCCGGCCATTGCCGACCGCAGGTTCCAGGATGGGACCATCACACCCAGCCAGACGCTGCCGATAGTATTCCAGATCACCGAAGGAGTGACCGATGGGTTTATCCAGGTGATAAATCCAGGAAGCGAGTTTTCCATACCTGTTTTGCACTTTTTCCTCCATGTCAAGTTGAGAAGGCTACCTTATGTGGCTTGGACATGAATACAAACTTGGCCGTACAAGCTGCTGGAGCTCCGTCACCACGCCTTGTAGTCGCTGGGCCAGGGGCACGACTGGTGACGGGCGCCCCTGAGCGCCTCTACAGGCTGGCGCGGTCGTCGCAAGGTCGTGGAACCGGCGCCTCGCCGAGCAACTTCGCCCGCCGTCTGAGCCACAGGTAGCACAACGCAGCCCCTGCCCCGGCGCCGGCGATAACCAGGCACATCGGCTGCGGCGAGCCATCGGCCAGACTGCCCACCAGCGCACTGAACGCAGCGCCCATGGCGAACTGGGTCGAGACGGCCAGGCTGGCGGCGGCGCCGGCATTGCCGGGGAACAGCTTCAACAGCCTCGCCACGCAGTTCGCCCCCATCAGGCCGGTGACGCTCACATACAGCACCACCAGCACCACGATCTCGCTCAGGCCGAGCACACCCGCAGCCCCGAAGATGCCCAGCCCCAGCGCCGCCACGCTGGCGATCGCCGCACCGACACCGAGCATCGACAACGGGCCAAGCCGGCTCACCAGGCGGGCGTTGAGCGTGGTCACCACGATCACCCCGGCGATGTTCAGGGCGAACAGCCAGCCATACAGGTGCGTCGATACCCCGAAATATTCGATGTAGACGTACGGCGATGCGGTGATGAAGGCGAACATGCCGCCGAACGACAGCCCCATGCACAGGATGAACGCCAGCGCCTGCGGGTTTCGCGCGATGTGCCAGTAGCCAGCGAGGGCCACACCCAGGGAGCCTGCCCGTCTGTCGGCGGGATGGGTCTCGGGAATGCTCCACGCGCTGGCGGCCAGGCAGATCGCGGCGAAGCAGAACAGCCCGGCGAAGATCGTTCGCCAGCCGTGCACCAGCATCAGGAAGCTGCCGGCCAAAGGGGCCACCAGCGTGGCGACCATCGTCACCAGGTGCATCAGCGACAGGGTCCTGGCCGCCTCGTTGAGCGAGAAGATGTCCCGCACGATGGTCCTGGCCAGCACCGAAGCGGCGGCCCCGCCGAGTGCCTGCAGGAAGCGCCAGGCGATCAGCTCGTTGACGCTGCCCGCCAGCATGCAGCCGATGGTCGCGCCCAGGTACAGCAGCATCCCGCACAGCAACACCGGCCTGCGGCCGAAACGGTCGGAACACGGGCCATGGAACAGCATGCCCAGGCACAGCCCGGCCAGGAACACGCCGATTGTCAGTTGCACATGGGTAGCGCTGGCAGCGAGGTCATCGGCGATGGCCGGCAAACTCGGCAGGTAGGTGTCGATCGACAAGGGGGCGAACGCTACCAGGGCAGCCAGTAGAACGATCAGGCGACTGGGGTTGGGCAACATCGGCACTCCAGGAGGGGTTGGCTGGAAAATAACGATAACATCTTAACATTTATCCAAATGTCGTTAACATTTTAATTGTTATCCAGTAGCTACGCGGGGGCATCGGGCAACCGCCATGAGCCCCATGGAAAGTGCAATCTGTTCCACGGAAAACCCATTCAAGGCGACCCGGCAAGGTGCGAGCATCCTCTGCAAACAACTACAGCGCTCCGGGTGGACCTACATGGCCATTTCACTGCAGGTGCGACTGCCGCTGCCGGTACTCGCCGGGCGTGAGCTTCGCATACCGGTTGAAGAAACGGCTGAAGTAGGCCGGGTCCTTGAAGCCGAGCTGGTAGCAGATTTCGTTCACCGAACTGCTGGAAAACAGCAGCAGGCGCCTGGCCTCCTGCATCAGCCGCTCCAGCACCAGCCGCTTGGAAGGCAAGTCGGCGATGCGCCGGCAGATATCGTTGAGCCGCGCCTCGGTCACCCCGATCTGCTGCGCATAGCGCGCCAGCGGCCAGTGCTCGAGGTAGTGCGCCTCGATCAGTGCATTGAAACGGTGGAAGATCTTCAGGTCTTCGTGCCTGGCCGGGGTCGACTCCCGCGAGTTGGGGCACAGCCGCAGCAGGCTGATCATGATCAACCGGGTCAGCGACTGCAGCGCCGCCTCACGCCCCGGATGGGGGCTGGCGAACTCGTCGCTGAGCGCTTCCAGCCAGTGCTCCAGGCGCCGTGCCTCGGCCTGGTCCGCCGCCGGTACCTTGGCCAGCGCCACGCAGGCCGGGCGCACGTGCACCCCCGCCGGCAGCAGGCTGGCATCCGCCTCGATCAGTTGCCATACCAGTTGCTGGCGCACCGTCAGCACATGCCCGTCGCTGTCGGGCTCGGTGACGAAGGAATGGGTCACCGTGGGCGGCGTGAGGAAGAACATCGGCCCCGACTCGATGAACTGCTGGTCGTCCAGGTAGACCCGCACCGTGCCGGACTTGACGTAATGCACCTGGAAAAACCGGTCGTGGCGATGCACCGGCATGTTGCGCCCGAAAAAGCCGGCCAGGTTGCCGAGCCGATCGTAATGCACCTCGCTGTCGCTGTAGCGCTGGTCGTAGACCTGGCCGATGTTGATGTTCGGAATGGGGTGCCGATCGCTCATCACTGCTTGCTCGCTAATCGCTTGACCGAATTGACCAGCTTCCATGGTGCACCCGCCGCACGGCAGATGCCACAGGATGGAATCTTGACGTTCGTTAACATCTTAATTATAAAGTTAACACATTAACGATATCGCTGGAGAGCACCTGTTGCCCAGCACCGCCAGGAGAAAAGCATGAGCCATGCGTTGCATGACGTTGCGAACGGCACCTTGTTCGGCGTAGCGCTGAACTACAACGGTCTGCTGCAGCAGCGTCTGGCTGAGTTCGAACAGCCGCCCTACAAGCAAGCGCCGGTCAAACCGGTGCTGTTCATCAAGACACCGAACACGCGCAACGCCCATGGTGCGGATGTGATCTACCCATCGGGTGTCGAGCGCCTGCAGCCAGGCCCGGCGCTGGGCGTGGTGATCGGCAAGGATGCCAGCCGGGTGAGCGCGGACGATGCGCTGGACCATGTGCTCGGCTACACCATCGTCAATGAATACAGCCTGCCGGAAGACAGCTACTACCGCCCGGCGGTCAAGGCCAAGTGCCGCGACGGCTTCTGCGCGATCGGCCCGCAACTGGTCCCGACAGCGGCGATCGCCGATCCGCACCAGCTGACCCTGAAGCTCTACGTCAACGGCGTGGTCGTCCAGGAAAACACCACCGCCAACCTGGTTCGCCGTATTCCACAACTGATCGCCGAACTCAGCGAATTCATGACCCTGCACGCGGGGGATGTGCTGATCACCGGAACCCCGGAGGGGCGCGTCGACGTCCACCCGGGCGATCACGTCGAGGTCGAGATCACCGGCCTTGGCCGCCTGGCGAACACCATCGTTGCCGAGTCGGGGGAACCAGCATGAAGCACGCACGTATCCGTTATGAAGGCAGCGTCCATGCCGTCACGGTCGAGGACGACAACGCCGTACGCCTGGTCGATGGCCGGCGGCTTGGCGAAGACCAGGTCGAGTGGCTGCCACCGGCCACCGGCAGCATGTTCGCCCTGGGCCTGAACTACGCCGACCACGCCCGTGAGCTGGCCTTCACCCCGCCGACCGAACCGCTGGCCTTCATCAAGTCGTCAGGCACCTACACCGGTCACAACCAGGTCACCTGGCGCCCGGACAACGTCCAATACATGCACTACGAGTGCGAGCTGGTCGCGGTCATCGGCAAGGCGGCCAAGAACGTCAAGCGCGAAAACGCCCTGGACTACGTCGCCGGCTACACGGTGTGCAACGACTACGCCATCCGCGACTACCTGGAGAACTACTACCGCCCCAACCTGCGGGTGAAGAACCGTGACGCCACCACCCCGGTGGGCCCGTGGATCGTCGATGCGGCCGATGTACCGGACGTCAGCGCCCTGAAGCTGCGCACCTGGATCAACGGCGAACTGAAGCAGGAAGGCACCACGGCCGACATGATCTTCGACATCCCCTACCTGATCGAATACTTCTCCAGCTTCATGACCCTGCAGCCGGGCGACATGATCGCCACCGGCACGCCGGAGGGCCTGGCCGACGTGGTGCCGGGCGATGAAGTGGTGGTGGAGGTGGAAGGCGTGGGCCGCCTGGTCAACCGCATCGTCAGCGAGGCTGACTTCTTCAAGAACAACAAGGCATGAGCAGCATGATCAAGCACTGGATCAACGGCCGTGAGGTCGAGAGCAAAGACACCTTCGTCAACTACAACCCGGCCACCGGCGAGGCCATCGGCGAAGTCGCCAGCGGTGGCGCCGAGGAAGTCGCCCAGGCCGTGGCCGCGGCCAAAGAGGCCTTTCCGAAGTGGGCCAACACCCCGGCCAAGGAACGCGCCCGCCTGATGCGCAAGCTCGGTGAGCTGATCGAACAGAACGTGCCGAAACTGGCCGAACTGGAAACCCTCGACACCGGCCTGCCGATCCACCAGACCAAGAACGTGCTGATCCCGCGTGCCTCGCACAACTTCGACTTCTTCGCCGAAGTGTGCACGCGCATGGACGGCCACACCTACCCGGTCGACGACCAGATGCTCAACTACACCTTGTACCAGCCGGTGGGGGTATGCGGCCTGGTGTCGCCATGGAACGTGCCGTTCATGACCGCCACCTGGAAGACTGCACCGTGCCTGGCACTGGGCAACACCGCAGTCTTGAAGATGAGCGAGTTGTCGCCGCTGACCGCCAACGAACTGGGCCGCCTGGCCGTCGAAGCCGGCATCCCCAACGGTGTGCTGAACGTGATCCAGGGCTATGGCGCCACCGCGGGCGACGCCCTGGTACGCCACCCGGACGTACGCGCCATCTCCTTCACCGGCGGCACCGCCACCGGCCGCAAGATCATGCAGAGCGCGGGCCTGAAGAAGTACTCGATGGAGCTGGGCGGCAAGTCGCCGGTGCTGATCTTCGAGGACGCCGACCTTGAGCGCGCCCTGGACGCGGCGCTGTTCACCATCTTCTCGCTCAACGGCGAACGGTGCACCGCCGGCAGCCGTATCTTCATCCAGGAGAGCGTGTATCCCCAATTCGTGGCCGAATTCGCCGCCCGTGCCAAGCGCCTGATCGTCGGCGACCCGACCGACCCGAAGACCCAAGTCGGCTCGATGATCACCCAGCAGCACTACGACAAGGTCACCGGCTACATCCGCATCGGCATCGAAGAAGGTGCACGCCTGGTCGCCGGCGGCCTGGAGCGCCCGGCCAACCTGCCGGCGCACCTGGCCAAGGGGCAGTTCATCCAGCCGACCGTGTTCGCCGACGTCAACAACAAGATGCGCATCGCCCAGGAGGAAATCTTCGGGCCGGTGGTCTGCCTGATTCCGTTCAAGGACGAAGCCGAAGCACTGCAGTTGGCCAACGACACCGAGTACGGCCTGGCCTCGTACATCTGGACCCAGGACATCGGCAAGGCCCATCGCCTGGCCCGTGGCATCGAAGCCGGCATGGTGTTCATCAACAGCCAGAACGTGCGCGACCTGCGCCAGCCGTTCGGCGGCGTCAAAGGCTCCGGCACCGGGCGTGAAGGTGGACAATACAGCTTCGAAGTGTTCGCCGAGATCAAGAACGTGTGCATCTCGATGGGCAGCCACCACATCCCTCGCTGGGGCGTATGACCCCTCCTCCACCCGGCTGGCGAATGTCGCCAGCCGGGTGGCTACACAACAACAAGGAGTTTCACCATGGGCAAGCTGGCACTCGCAGCCAAGATCACTCATGTTCCCTCCATGTACCTGTCGGAGCTGCCAGGCCCGCGCCAGGGCTTTCGCCAGGCGGCCATCGACGGGCATTACGAGATCAGCCGCCGCTGCCGCGAACTGGGCGTGGACACCATCGTCGTGTTCGACACCCACTGGCTGGTCAACGCCAATTACCACGTGCTGTGCGCGCCGCACTTCCAGGGCGTGTACACCAGCAACGAGCTGCCGCACTTCATCAGCAACATGCCCTACGCATTTCCCGGCAATACCGAACTCGGCCAACTGCTGGCCGAGGCGTGCAACCGCTTCGACGTCGAGACCATGGCCCACCACGCCACCACCCTCGGCCCGGAATACGGCACCCTGGTACCGATGCGCTACATGAACCAGGACCAGCACTTCAAGGTGATCTCGGTCTCGGCGCTGTGCACCTCGCACTACCTGGCCGACAGTGCCCGCCTCGGCTGGGCCATGCGCAAGGCGGTGGAAGATCACTACGACGGCACCGTGGCCTTCCTGGCCAGTGGCTCGTTGTCGCACCGCTTCGCCCAGAACGGCCAGGCACCGGAGTTCGCCACCAAGGTCTGGAGCCCGTTCCTCGAGACGCTGGACAACCGCGTGGTCTCGATGTGGGAGAACGCCGAGTGGGAGGCGTTCTGCGGCATGCTCCCGGAGTACGCCGCCAAGGGGCACGGCGAAGGCTTCATGCACGACACCGCGATGCTGCTCGGCGCCCTGGGCTGGTCCGGGTACGACGGCAAGGCCGAGGTGGTGACGCCTTACTTCGGCTCTTCGGGTACCGGCCAGATCAACGCGATCTTCCCGGTCACGCCCCAGGATGGCTCGGCCATTCCCCCGGCCCAGGCTGCCCACCCGGCGGCGGTGGTTTCCACCAGCCGCCTGTGACCCACCTGGCCGTCCCTGGCGGGCGGCCAGCCGCTTCTGCAACGAGGAGGCCCTTCATGCCCCATCTGGTTCTGCTCTACACCCCCGACCTGGAAACTGAAGCCGACATTCCAGGGCTGTGCCGTGCCCTGGCCGACAGCATGCTCGAACAGCGCGACGAAACCGGCAAAGCGGTATTCCCCACCGGCGGCACCCGCGTGCTGGCCTACCCTGCCGCCCATTGCGCGGTGGCTGACGGTCAGGGCGACTACGGCTTCCTGTACGCCAACCTGCGCATGGGCAGCGGCCGCCGCGCCGAGGTTCACGAACGTGTCGGAGACAGCCTGCTGCAGGTGCTCAAGAGCCGCCTGGACGGGCTGCTGCAACGCCGTCCGATCGGCATCACCCTGCAAATCGACGAGAGCACCCAGCAGGTCTACGACGCCAAGCACAGCACCTTGCACCCCCTGTTCAACCGCCCGGCGTGACGCCTGCCGACGGGCCGTTGCCCCCTCATCACAGAACAAGTACAAGAACATGAGCACTCTCGAACATGCCTCGCCTGCCAAGACCCAAGCCGAACTGGCCGACAGTACCCACCGCACGGTCACCTGGCGGCTGATGCCGCTGCTGCTGGTGTGCTACCTGTTCGCCCACCTCGACCGTATCAACATCGGCTTCGCCAAGATGCAGATGAGCCAGGACCTGCAGTTCTCCGACACGGTCTACGGCCTGGGCGCCGGGTTGTTCTTCATCGCCTATGCGTTGTTCGGCGTGCCCAGCAACCTGGTGCTCGAGCGCATCGGCCCACGCCGCTGGATCGCCACCCTGATGGTGGTCTGGGGCGCGCTGTCGACCAGCATGCTGCTGATCGAGACCAGCAGCGCCTTCTACCTGTTGCGCTTCGCCCTGGGCGCAGCCGAGGCCGGCTTCTTCCCGGGCATCCTGGTCTACCTCAACCGCTGGTACCCCGCCGGGCGCAGGGCCCAGGTCACCGCGCTGTTCGCCGTTGCCGTGCCGTTGGCCGGCGTCATCGGCGGGCCGGTTTCCGGAACGATCCTGGCCTTCATGCACGACACCGCCGGGCTGCGCGGCTGGCAGTGGATGTTCCTGCTCGAAGGCGCCCCCGTGATACTGCTGGGCCTGGTGGTGCTGGCCGCGCTGCCGGAAGGCTTCGAGCAGGTGCGTTGGCTCGACGAGCGGCAGAAGGCGACACTGCGCGCCCAGTTCGGCGCCGAGGAGCAGCGCAAGTCGGTGACCTCCCTGGGCGGGATCATCGCCAGCCGGGCCGTGTGGCTGCTGGTGGCGGTGTACTGCGCGGTCATGCTGGCGGTCAACACCCTGGCCTTCTGGATGCCCAGCCTGATCCATGGTGCTGGCATCGGCAGCGACGCCAGCGTCGGCCTGCTCAGTGCCCTGCCCTACCTGGCCGGCTGTGTGTTCATGCTCGCCTGCGGGCGCTCCAGCGACCGCCAGCGCGAGCGCCGCTGGCACCTGTGCGTGCCCATGCTGATGGCCGCCGCCGGCATCGCCATCGCCGGGTTGATGCCGCAGCAGCCCTGGCCGGTACTGGCCGGGCTGGTCCTGGCGGGCATGGGCGCCAGCGCCGCGCTGCCGATGTTCTGGCAGTTGCCGCCGGCCTTCCTCAACGCACGCACCCAGGCGGCCGGCATCGCCCTGATCAGTTCGCTGGGCAGCATCGCTTCGTTCGCCGCGCCCTATTTCATCGGCTGGGTCCGCGACACCACGCAAAGCGCCAGCCTCGCGCTGTACCTGCTGGCGATCTTCATCACCCTTGGCGGCCTGCTGGTGCTGCGCACCCGGGCGGCCATCGTCAATCCTTGAACCAAGAGATTCCAACCATGCTTGATAACGCTTTCATCCAGCAGGCCGCCGAGCGCCTCGACCAGGCCGAACGCACCCGCGAGCAGGTTCGCCAGTTCTCGCTGGAGCAACCGGGCATCACCATTGAAGATGCCTACGCCATCCAGCGTGCCTGGGTCGCCAAGAAGATCGCCGCCGGCCGCCGCCTGGTCGGCCACAAGATCGGCCTGACCTCGCGGGCCATGCAGGTATCGTCGAATATCACCGAACCTGACTACGGTGCCCTGCTGGATGACATGCTGTTCGACGAAGGCAGCGACATTCCCTTCGAGCGCTTCATCGTGCCGCGGGTCGAGGTCGAGCTGGCGTTCATCCTCGGCAAGCCGCTCAAAGGCCCGGACGTGACCCTGTTCGATGTGCTGGACGCCACCGAGTGGGTGATCCCGGCACTGGAAATCATCGATGCGCGCATCCAGCAGGTCGACCCGCAGACCCAGGCGACCCGCAAGGTGTTCGACACCATTTCCGACAACGCGGCGAACGCCGGCGTGGTCATGGGCGGGCGCGCCGTGCGCCCCACCGAGATCGACCTGCGCAAGGTACCGGCGGTGCTCTACCGCAACGGCGTGATCGAAGAGTCGGGGGTCAGCGCCGCAGTGCTCAACCACCCGGCCAAGGGCGTCACCTGGCTGGCCAACAAGCTGGCAGCGTATGACGTTACCCTGCAGCCGGGCCAGGTCATCCTCGGCGGCTCGTTCACCCGCCCGGTCGCCGCGCGGCCCGGTGACACCTTCCACGTCGACTACGACATGCTCGGCTCGATTGCCTGCCGTTTCGTCTGAGGAGCCCGCCATGCACATGCCCATCAACAGCTTCAAGCAACGCCTGCGCAGCGGCCAGGCACAAATCGGCCTGTGGCTCGGCCTGGCTGACGCCTACTGTGCGGAACTGGCCGCCAATGCCGGTTTCGACTGGCTGCTGATCGACGGCGAGCACGCACCGAACGACCTGCGCGGCATGCTCGCGCAGTTGCAGGCCGTGGCGCCCTACCCCAGCCAACCGGTGATCCGCCCGGTGATCGGCGATACTGCGCTGCTCAAGCAAGTGCTGGACATCGGTGCGCAGACCCTGCTGGTGCCCATGGTCGAAAGCGCCGAGCAGGCGCGCCAGCTGGTCAGGGCCGTGCATTACCCACCCACGGGCATCCGTGGTGTGGGCAGCGCACTGGCACGAGCCTCGCGCTGGAACAGCATCGCCGGCTACCTCGACCATGCCGACGAGCAGATGTGCCTGCTGGTGCAGATCGAGAACACAGAAGGCCTGGCCAACCTGGACGAGATCGTCGCGGTCGACGGGGTCGATGGCGTGTTCATCGGCCCGGCCGACCTCAGCGCAGCCATGGGCCATCGTGGCAACCCGGGGCATCCTGAAGTGCAGGCGGCCATCGAAGATGCCATCGTGCGCATCGTCAAGGCTGGCAAGGCGGCCGGGATCCTCAGCGCGGACGAGAAGCTGGCCCGGCGCTATATCGAGCTGGGTGCGGCCTTCGTCGCGGTCGGCGTCGACACCACCGTGCTGATGCGCGGCCTGCGGGAGCTGGCGGGCAAGTTCAAGGAAACGCCAGCGTTCGGCAGTACAGGTGGTGGCGTTTACTGAGCGAACCGACGCAAACGACAACGGCGCCTTTTGGGCGCCGTTGTCGTTCATGCCTCGGCCTTGCGCACAACCTGTGAGAGCCGGCTTACCGGCGAAGCAGGTGACGCGGTGGATGGCACCGGCTTCGCCGGTGTTCGCGGGCAAGCCCGCTCCCACAGGGGCGCCGTTGTCGTTCATGCCTCGGCCTTGCGCACAACCTGTGAGAGCCGGCTTGCCGGCGAAGCAGGTGACGCGGTGGATGGCACCGGCTTCGCCGGTGTTCGCGGGCAAGCCCGCTCCCACAGGGGCGCCGTTGTCGTTCATGCCTCGGCCTTGCGCACAACCTGTGAGAGCCGGCTTGC